>JBGTJT010000687.1:0-5998 GCA_041744995.1 Pirellulales bacterium
GTCCTCGAACAGTTCGATCTGGCTCGGGCCGCCCGCCATGAACAGAAAGATCACCGCCTTGGCCTTGGGCGCAAAATGCGTCGGCCGCGGCGCGAGCGGGTTTGCGGCGAGATCGGGGGGACTAGCCGTCGCCGAACCATTCAGCAGCGAGGCGAGGCCGAGCGCCCCAATCGACAGGCCGGCTTGCGAGAAGAACTGCCGCCGGGTACTGATCAGCGGGTGTTCGCCCGGCATGGCGATCCGCCCGCAGCGCGATCCGCCCAACAGGGTTTGCTCCGAAAATGGATTCGTCATGTGTTTACTCCCTGGTAATCATTTCGTCGAGATTCAGCAGCACCCGCGCGGTCGCCGTCCAGGCCGCTGCATCGCCGCGCGAGACGCCCGTCGGCAATTCGCCGGGCGCAAACTTCTGGGCGTCCTCTTCCCGTTCGGCGAAGTGCTGTTGTTGCGCCGTAAAGAACGCCAACAGCGCCGAGAGCTCTTTTTCCGTAGGCGTGCGGCACAAGCTGGTGCGAAACATCCGCTCGACGCGGCTGGCGGCGTCAACGCTGTTTTCGGCCGACGTTTCCGATAGGATTCGCAACGCCAACGCCTGGGCCGCTTCGACGAGCGCTTCGTCATTCGCCATGGTGAGCGACTGGAGCGGCGTGTTCGATCGGTCGCGACGCGTGCAGGTCTGATTGAAGTTGGGGACGTCGAACGTCGACAACATCGGATGCGGCGCGCTGCGGTAGAAGAAGGTGTACATGCCGCGACGATAGCGATCCTCGCCTTGACTCGTTTTCCACGATTTGTTGGTCTGGGTGAACGAGTAGACCCCGTCGGGCTGCGGCGGGAACACGCTGGGGCCGCCGATCTTCGGCGAGAGCAGGCCGGCCGCCGAGAGCGCCAGGTCGCGAACAATTTCGGCTTCCACCCGCACGCGGTTCTGCCGCCCCAACAGTAGGTTCTGCGGATCGGCTTGCTGCAAGTCCGCTCGCATCTGGGACGACTGCCGGTAAGTGCTCGAATTGACCATCAGCCGAATGAGCTGCTTGGTCGACCAGCCCTGTTCCCGGAAGTGAATCGCCAGCCAATCGAGCAGTTCGGGGTGAGTGGGTGGCGAACCTTGGGTGCCGAAGTCATTCTCTGTTTCCACCAGCCCGTCGCCGAACAACCGCATCCAGACGCGGTTCACGCGGACGCGCGCCGTCAGCGGGTGATCGTCGCGGACGAGCCAGCGGGCCAGATCCAACCGCGTGGCCCGCGCCGACGCCGCGTCGTCTGACGGAGTGTCGTCTGACGGAGCGTACAAGGCCGGCAGAATGGCCGGCACGTTGGGTTCTACGACAAGTCCCGGTCGCAGAAAGTCGCCACGAAGGTGAATATGCGTGGTACGAGGCTTGGCCAGCTCGCGCAGCACCATGGCCGACGGGACCGATTTCTCGATCGATTGTAGCTCCGCTTCCAGTTGCGTCAGCCGCTCCGCCGCCGGCCCCAGCACCGGATCCTCTCGGGCGAAACCATGGTCGAGTTGTTGTTGCTGGGCCGCCGACCGTTTCTCGATCGGTAGGGTGGCAATGGCGGCCAGTTCCTGTCGCGCCTTGGTCTCCTGGAAATGGGGGCTGGCGGCGGAGGCCGCCGAGAGGCGAAAGCCCCCCACGTTGTAAACCGACGTGCCGTTGTGAAACTCCATCTCGATCACGATTCGATCGTTCTTGTTCAGCTCCAGCGGCTCCGCCAACACCAGGTGCGCGACGCGGTTTTGATTCGCGCCCCCTTCCGGCGAGTTGTTGATGGCCCAGCCCGTTTTCGGATTGTCGTCGATCGCGCCGGCGACGTCGTAGCGAGGCTGGGAATGATCGGCCCAGGCGCCGGCAAAGCGGCGCGGCTGGCCATCGGGGCCGAGCAAGCGCAACTCCGAAAGCACGATGTTGCCATTGCTGGCCCGCCCCGGTCCGCCCAGCGGCAGCGACTCATGGCGGCGCAATTCCAGTCGCAGCGACCGGATCGTCGTGATCGGCGCCGAAGCCCGCAAGGTATATCGATCATCGGGCCGATTGGCGCCGCCGACCACGATCGAATCGTCGGCCAATGTTTCAAACGTCGCGCCATGTTTTGAGGAATAGTCGTCGAATGCCAGGACTTTCCAATCAGGATCCACTGCCGGCGCCTTGGCGACCAGCCCCGCTTCCCACTTCGCCCGCCGTGCCGCGACCTGCTCGTCGTCTACTTCCAGCGTCGAGCGAATCGCCGCGATCTGTGTGCTCAGCGACTCGATTTGCTGCCTTTGAATAGGCGAGTGCGCCTTGATCGTCGGCGCTACCGAATTCTGATCCTGCAGCGAGTCGAAGAAGGCATAGAGCTGATAGTACTCGCGATGCTCGATCGGATCGTACTTGTGCGTGTGGCATTGCGCGCAGCCGACGCTCAACGCCAGCCAGACGCTGCCCGTCGTATCGATGCGGTCCTTGTTCTGTTCCACGCGAAACTGATCGGCCTTGGTGCCCCCTTCGTTGTTGATCAGCGTGTTGCGGTGGAACCCGGTGGCCACCAGATTCTCAAGCGTAGGATCGTCGAGCAAGTCGCCGGCCAGTTGCTCGATCGTGAACTGATCGAATGGCAAATCCTTGTTGAAGGCGTCGATTACCCAATCGCGGTACGGCCACATGGTGCGCGGCTCGTCGATGGCGTAGCCGTTGCTGTCCGCATAGCGGGCCTGGTCCAGCCAGTGCCGTCCCCAGCGTTCGCCGAAGTGGGGATTGGCCAGCAAGCGGTCGACCAGTTCCTCGTACGCCTGGGGATGCTTCGAGGTCTCGAACGCCGCCACTTCCGCGGGTGTCGGCAAGACGCCGAGCAGGTCCAGATAAAGCCGGCGAATCAACGTCGCCCGGTCGGCCTCCGGCGAAGGAGCAAGCCGGTTCGACTCCAGTTGCACCAAGATAAAGTGGTCGATTGCGTTGCTGGCCCAACGGCTGTCCCGGACCGCCGGCAACTCGGGCTGGCGGGGCGGGACGAACGACCAATGTGGTTCATACGTCGCCCCTTCGGAAATCCACTGCCGCAATCGGGCGACTTCGTCCGCCGAGAGTTGCTTGCCCGTATCGACTGGCGGCATCCGCAGGTCTTCGTCGTCGCTGGTGATGCGGGCCAGCAGCTCGCTGTCGTCGACCGAATCGAGGTCGATCGCGGCCGGCCCGCCATCCTCGCCCAGCGCGCCTGCACGCGTGTCGAGACGCAGGCCGGATTCACGAGTCGACTCGTCCGGACCATGGCAGGCAAAGCAGTTGTTCGACAGGATGGACCGGATATCGCGATTGAAGGAGAGCTTCTCCCCGGCCGTCGCCGGCGCAGCCAACAGGGCCAGCAAGGCGGCAGCCGGAATCCAGCGGCTCATCCAATGTGCGAGGTTGTCGCTGTACATAACAGAGGACTCATTCAAGTATCGGGTAGGAAATGGCCAGGCGGGCAGGGACTTCCGGTAGGTTCCCACTGGGGGACGGACGGTCTCAAACAGGCAGGGGCGACTCGCAGTCGCAGACCCTTTCATTCTCGCATAATTGTGGATTCATTGCGAATCCATTTACCAAACAAACCTTATCAAACAAGATCACCGCCGATCGAGCGACTCGCGCAGTTCGCCGCCGGTGGCCGTTGCGAACGCTTCGTAGGCCGCCCGGTCCCTGGTGAACTTCACGGGATGGCAGACCACGATCTTCACTTTCTGCCGGATCGCCATCTGCTGTATCTCCAGCATGTAGCGGCGGTCGGCGCCATCGGCGAAGTCGGAGAATACGAAGATCGTCCTGGGCCGGCGGTCGCGCTGCCGCAGCAGCGCTTCGAGCGCCGTGCCGAGGCTCTGCAATAAGCCTTCCGGCGGCAGCGAGTCGCAATGCCTCAGCGACAGACAGCAGTTCCTCGTGCGTGCGGGCAAGTACCGGGAACAGGCAGGAACTACCAATCATCTGTGCGGAAAGGGCAAGCGGGCAAGCCCTCCTGGTTGTAGAGCGTGCCGTGGTCCGTGTTCATCGTATAGAGATAGCGCACTGCCACCGGCTCGTTCACGGCATCTGCGCTCAGGATTGCCTTGCCGCCATCGATGCGGGCTTTCGCGGGGTGCCATTGTTTGTCGGCAGCCGCGATTTCGAACCCCACCACCTCCACAACAGGCTTGGGCGGGTCGATGCTGGTGGTATCAACTTTCTTCGCGGCCATCAGGCCGCTGCCCACATGATCGAACGAAACAATGGCTTTGCCATCCTTGAACTCCGCGGCCTTGAACAGCGGTCCCGAATAGACCAGATCCGTTTTGCCGTAATCCTTGGCCAACGCCCAGAGCGCGAGTCGCTGGCCGACGGTATACTTGTTGCGTGGATGCAGGTTGGCGGGCCATTCTGCCTCGTTGTCGCCCGCATCAGTCAACACGGCCATGCCGGTATGCGGGATCGTCAGGGCCATGCGCTGCGCCCCGCGCGTTGGCGCCCAGCCGGAGCCTCCCCCGGTGAAACTCGGCAGTTGCACGTAATAGAACGGGATGTCATCCCTGCCCCACGCTTCGCGCCAGCCGTGGATCAGCGCCTTCATCTTCCAGAAATAGCTATCCCCCTGTCCGCCGTTGCGCTCGCCCTGGTACCACAGCATGCCCTTGATGCCGGACCCCGCAATCGGTGCAACCCTGCCGTGAAAAAGCCCGGAACCACCACTGAAGTTGAATACCCCCTCGGGGGCCTCGGCTTTGACCGACTCGATACCCTCCGGCGCCAGCCAGGACACGATATCGGTATTGCCCATGGAGACCACGATATCGGTATTGCCCATGGAGACGTTGATCAGCCCGATCGGCACGTCCACTTCCTTGCTGACCGTGTAAGCAAAGAAGAAGCCCACAGCGGTGAACTGCTTGTACGTTTCGTCATCGCAGACACGCCATTCATAATCCGACTTATTTAGTTCCGGCAAACGGCTCTGTGGGAATTCAGCACCGCCGCCTTCGATGCGAATGTGCCTGATGCCCGGCCACTCTGCCGGCTTGACAAAATCGGGTTTGTCGGTCGGCATCCTCGGAAGAAACGGCGCGGAAAAGTGCATCTCCATGTTCGACTGTCCGGCACAAAGCCACACATCGCCGACGAGAATGTTCTGCTTCTTGATCGTCTCATCTTCGGTGGAAACGACCAACTCCTTCGGTGTCTTGCTGGCTTTGAGAGGCTGCAATTCGGCCGTCCATCGCCCTTTATCATCCGCTGTGGCCTCCACCTTTTGGCCAGCAAACGTGACGGTGACGACGGTGCCCGGATCGTCCCAGCCCCAAACGGGCAGGACCATATCCCGTTGCAGCACACCGTTGTCCGCAAACAGCCCGCCGAGTTCGAGCGGCGCGTGGTATAACGTCCTCACAACACCTTTCGGCTCCGCCATCTTCGGCACCTTTTCAGCAGCGGCGCTGTCGAAGGTGATGCCTGCCACATGCGCCCCACCCTCGATGCTTTTGCTGTTGACGATAAAGGTGTCGCCATCCCTGGCGTTAGTCACATCGAAGAACACCACATCCAGAGCCGAACCGTTGTAGTTGATCGGCGGCGTTGTCACAACTTCCCTGCCGCCAACTGTCTGCGTGAGAGTCAACGTACACTTGCCGCTGCCGACCACGCCGTAAAGGATCCCAAGCCGCAGCGTTTTACCTTTGAGCGCGTCGCCGCCGATCACGATCTGAAACGCATCGACGCTGTCGCCTCTGGCATTGTGCAACATGAAGGCACCGACCGTGTCGGGGCCCGATGGATCGGAAGGGTTATCCCACTTGCCCCAGTTCCCGCCGTTGCCATTGGGGGCAGTCGGCTTTATCCATGCATACGTTGGATCTGATTTATGGCTGCCCAACCATTAGCCGTCGGTGCCGAGGATGTTGTCGCCGTCGATATCCAGCGGCTTAGCGGGCGTGGGGTTGCGCCAGCCGGACGCCGGGGTGTTGTCATCCGTCTCGATTTCGACCTGGTGGCCGACGAAGGTGTTGTCCGCC
>JBGTJT010000688.1:0-2888 GCA_041744995.1 Pirellulales bacterium
GAGCCGTATGCGGGAAAACCGCCCGTACGGTTCGGAGGGCGGGGAGGCTCAGATCACTGAGCCTTTCCGACCCCTATCTCGTCTACGTAGGGAAAGGCCGATTGAGTCCGATCGGCGGCGAACTGGCAGTGCCGCGCCCTATCAATCGGCCTACTTTTCGGTTTTTTCCGGGACTCCACGGAATTCTTTCGGAATTTCAGTCCTGAACTGCGGCTTGAGTGCGCATTTAACGGTGGGAGGGTCTGCGCGCACTCTCTGTCCTAATACGCGCGACCAGTTTTGGCTCGCCGAACGCCCCGCGCAGCTCTCGCCGCGAGGACTCGATCATGACACGCTTTGGATTCGCCTCTTCCGCCACAAAAACAGGTTGGCTGGATCGCTCTAACTCCCGCTCCAAGCGACGTTTGCGGCAATACCGCCAGACGCGCACTCGCCGTTTGCTGTTCGAGCCGCTGGAAATGCGCCGCGTACTGGCGACGCTAGTCGTGACTACCACAGCGGATGTGGTCGATGCAAACGACGGCGTATTCTCGCTGCGCGAGGCCATCGTCGCTGCCAACGCCAATTCGGATCTCGACACGATCGAATTCAACATCCCTGCCAATGATCTTAGGCATTTTTACTACCAGAACGACGGTGTCGCGGGACAGGTATCGGCGGCCAGCATCGCCGTCACCGGCACAAGCGACATCCTTCAAATCCCCGACATCGACCCGGACCATCCGCATACGTGGTTTTCCATTCAGCTCTCTTCTGCCCTGCCTGCGACAACGACGGGGAGACCGATCTTCCTTGATGGCTACACGCAGCCGGGTGCCAGCGCCAACACCAACCCCGTCGGTCAGGGGCTGAACACCGTTCTGAAGATCGAGTTGACTGGTGCGTCCGGCAACGGGCTGAGCGTCAACCCCGGTGGCAGCACCGTGCGCGGCTTGGCCATCAATCAATTCAGCGGCCGAGGGATCATCTTTGGAGGAGCTGGTGGTGCGGACACGCTGGGCGACAATCGGATCGAGGGCAACTTTATCGGAACCGATGTGAGCGGCACCCGCGCCGTCGGAAACGGCCAGGATGGTATCTTTCTGTTTGGCAGCAACACCAACACGATCGGCGGCACGACGCCAGCCGCGCGGAACCTGATCTCCGGCAACATCGGCCACGGAATCCTCTTTCACACCTCCGCCAACAATTTCGACAACGTGATCCGGGGTAACATTATCGGGCTGGACGCTACCGGCACCCGGGCGTTGGGCAACACGGTGCATGGCATCTTCAATCCGGGTGCCCCCAATAACACAATCGGCGGCAGTGACAACGACGACGGAGTCCTGGACGGCATGGTCCATTCCCGCAATGTCGTCTCGGGCAACACGCAACACGGCATCGTGATCGGCGGAGCGAATTCCTTCGGCAATATCATCCAGGGCAACTATGTCGGGACGGACGTCACCGGGACTGCGGCCGTCTCCAACGGCGTCAATTTTCATGGGATCGCGTTGTTCGGTAGCGCGAACGACAACCTCATTGGCGGCAGTGCACCTGGCGCGGGCAACCTGATCTCCGGCAACGACGGTCCCGGTTTGTCGTTCGGAACCGGCGCATCCGACAACATTGCCCAAGGAAACCTAATCGGTACTCGGGCGGACGGCGTCAACGCCTTACCTAACAGCGGCATCGGCGTGCTCTTCTGGGATAATGCCACCAGCGGCAACTTGCTCGGCGGCACCGAGTTGGGACAAGGCAATACCATTGCCTTCAACGGGAGCGGGGTGAGGGGCGGAAACGGCAGCTTGGACAATGTGATCCTAGGCAACTCCATTCACTCCAACACCGGCCTCGGGGTCGACCTGGGAACCCACGGCGTCACGGTGAATGCTCCCGCGGACGGCATCCAGAACTTCCCCGTGATCACCGACGTGACCACATCGTCCGGTTCCGTGTCCATTGAAGGGAACCTGAACAGCACTGCGAACACCACGTTCCGCGTCGAATTCTTCGCGAACCGCGAGGCTGATGCGTCAGGCTACGGCGAGGGCGAGACCTTCCTAGGCTTCACCAATGCCATCACGGATGACGCGGGCAACGTCGGCTTCACCGTCCTGCTGACGGCCGTGGCGTCGCAAACGCGGTTCGTCACCGCCACCGCCACCCGGCTGGTTGGTGTTGACCAGACGCCGTCACACACATCCGAGTTCTCAGAGGCGTTTGAGGTATCCATTCACTGGAGCGGGGCAGGGGACGGGACTTCATGGAACAATCCCGACAATTGGGTCGGCAACATGCTGCCCGGCCCCGAGGACCATGTGGTGATTGGCGAAGTTTTTGTCGGCAGTACGATCAACTCGTCGGCCAATGTGAACATCAGCAGTCTGACTAGCGCCGCCGCCCTGACGATTACCGCGGGCACCTTTACCATTGCAACAGAATCCGAGATCAATAACGGCTTCACGCTCAGCGGCAGCGGCGTCTTGACTGGGGCCGGCACGCTCGACGTCAGCGGACTCATCACTTGGACTGGCGGCTCGATGACCGGCAGTGGCGCGACCAATGCCGAGGGCGGACTGTCGATAGACGGCAGCGGCCTCAAGACCATTCACGGGCGGACGCTCAACAATGCCGGCACGGCCACCTGGACGGGTACAGGCAACCTCACTGGCGGCGTGGGCAGCACCATCAACAATCTGGTCACGGGACTGTTCGACATTCAGACCACTGCGGCCTTCGCGAGCGGAGTCATCGGCACGAAGACCTTCAACAACGCCGGCACGCTGCGCAAATCGGTGGCCGCCGGCACGACGAATGTAAGTGCCTGGGAGTTCAACAACTCTGGCTCGGTGGTCGTGCAGACCGGCACGTTGAGTATCAACGGCGGCGGCAGCAGCACGGGC
>JBGTJT010000689.1:0-2613 GCA_041744995.1 Pirellulales bacterium
AGGGCGTGGCGCCGGGTATCCAACCAGGTACGGAACCGGGCGAGGAACTGCCCGAGGCCGAACTTCCGGGCAATCCGGCCAAGCCCAGTCCGCTGGACGACATCGACCTGGACCAGATCCAGCTCGAAGGCGAAGACGAAGCGGAAGACGAGACCGAAGCCGGCTTCCGCTGGTAAACGCCTCGCAGGTCAACCCCTGGCAACAAGCCCGTCGAGCCAATCGCTCGGCGGGCTTGCTTGTTGCGCCGCGGGCCGCAGAGAAGGACCGACTGCCCAACGCATTTCGGCGTTGCACTTGCGTAAAGTGAAGAAGATGTTCGTGAATGATGGGGACTAGCTGGCGGCGCGGCTTCCTCGCTCGCTGGCCTCGGTGCGATCGCCGGAGGGAGTTTTCGCTTGCCGTGCGTCCGGTGGATCGTCCGTCTCCGCGGCACGCCGTTCGGCCTCGTCCTCCGTGTCGGGCTTCCCCCGGCGGCGGCGCAGCAGGAAAATGCCGATGGCGATCAGCACTGCCAGTCCGACCAAGACCGTAAAGCCGACCTGATACTCGTGGATCAGCCCGGCGATTTCATCACCGTAGGCCATACTGAGCAAGAACACCGTGCCAACGACCACGGTGGCGCAGATGCCGTCGACCAAAATAAATATCCGCCACGGCACCCGCATCATGCCGGCGGCCATGTACATCGGCGCGCGGACGCCGATCATGAACCGCGCCACGAAAAACACCTTCAGCCCGTGGGTGCGGATGAGCCGTTCCATCTGCTCCTCTCGGTCGACATGCAACAGCTTGCCGAAGAAGGCATATTTGTCCATGAACGGCCGCCCCAGGTAGCGGCCAAATAAGTACATCATCGAATCGCCGGCTAACGCGCCGAACATGCAGGCCGCGAAGGCAAACCCAGGGTGGAGCGTCGAATCCGGCCCGGCCGACAATACCCCCGCGGTGACAATCGGAATTTCCTCGGGAATCGGCAATCCACACCCGGTGAGGATCAACGTCACGATGATCCCCAGGTAGATATGCCAATGCTCGGCTTGTTCCAGCAACAATTCCATCATCTATCGGCGTCCCAGACTTCTTGGGTTACGTCGCGGTTGGTCCGATTCCACTTACATCGTCATCGATCTTGACCAACTTGCAAACCAGCCAAAATTGGCAAACTGGCCGGTTTGCGGGTAATCGCCAGCGATAGCGGGATAGCCCTCAGCGAGCCGATTTGGGGGTCCAACAAGCTTCGTCCAGATTATACAAGGCCAACTCGATGCCGCCTGCCGCCGTAGCGGGGTAGACGGCCAGTACGGAAACATCGCCGCGGTTCGCGCAAAACTGCTCGACTTCCTCGCGGGTCAGCACGAAAAGTGCCGTCGAGAGGGCGTCGGCCTCGGCGGCGGTGGGCGCCAGCACAGTGAGGCTGATCACATTCTCCGCCGGCCAGCCGGTACGCGGATCGATAATGTGCCCATAGCGGCGGCCGGCGTGGTGAAAGAACTGCGTGCCGGAGCCGCTGGTCGACAATGCTCGATCGGCGATGCGGAACTCGCCCAGGCGCCGCTCGGGCCGCAAGGGATGGACCAGCCCCACGCACCACGCATCGCCGTCGGCTTGCACGCCACGGGCGACGACGCTGCTGTTGCCGCCATGAAACGCGAAGTCCGCGACGCCTCGTTCCAACAGCGTCTCGGCGGCCTGATCGAGCGCGTAGCCCTTGCCGATGCCCCCCAAGTTGATCTGCACGCCCTGGCGGGCGAAATGGACCGTCCGGTCGTACTCATCCAGTTCAACGTACTGGCTGCCGACCAGCGCCAGCGCCTGCTCGACCGCCTCCCGACTGGGCATCGCGCCTTCTCGCCGGGCAAAGCCCCACGCCTCCGACAGCGGCCCGGCCGTGAAATCGAACGCGCCGTGCGTTGCGGCATGGATACGTTTTCCCTCGCGGAACAACTCGAACAGGTTGGCCTCCACGCGGAACGGCGCCTCGGCCGCCAGACGATTCAAGATGCTGACTTCACTGTGCTCCCGGTAGACGGTGAGTTGATCCTCGAGCTGGTCGACCAGGTCGAGGGCCGCCAGACCGTGCCGTGTGCCGTGGCCGTGGGGGCCGGCGTTCATGAACAATTGAAACTCGCACGCCATCGCCCGCCGGCCCAGGCTCGCCAAATAGGGCGAGCGCGTCACGTCGGGCGCAGTCAGCCCAGCGGCCGGAACCGCCCGCTGGGCCAGCGCCTCGGCGACGGCATGGCCGCGGAGAAAATTACGTCGGGTGGGGCGGTCTCGCTGATTCATAAACCTATTATACAATCGCGGTGGCGTGCGTTTGCCACCTCGATGGGCGGGGGCAAGCTATCCGCCGCGGCCCGCCGGAGCCGCCAAGTGGCGCGAACGAGTCGCGATAGTTGCTTGATTTGGCGTTTCCATCGATAATAGCAGTGTATCAGTCCTGACAACATTAAGTGATATCATGAGCCGAATCCTCCGTCAAAAAGTGCTCTGGGCGACGGTCGCCTCGTTGTTCGTCGCGATGCTCGGCACCGCCGTAGCCGAAATTGCTCCCGAGAAGCGCGCTCGCGAGGCGAAACGAGTTCGTCCACCGACGCGCTGGAGCGACACGGA
>JBGTJT010000690.1:0-7872 GCA_041744995.1 Pirellulales bacterium
TGGTTTAGCCTCACAGCATAACGCCCAGCGTCCGCCAGGGCGAGTAATCGAAATGGATGATCGACCGGCAACGGTCGCGAACAGGCGGCAGGCTGGATCGAGGAATGGACTGCATGTTCCGGAATCTAACCGTCCGCCGGCCGACTGGGGCTGGGTCGTATTCTATCGCTTTTTGGTGAGAGTACTTAGATCAAATAGGGCCGTCGTGAACAACCGCCGGCTGCCGCCGGTTCACGTGGCTCGGAATGCGATCGTTTTTATCCGGTTTGTCGTCACATATACGACACTTCTCGCCCCAGCACCAAATCTGTCGAACGTCCGGCAACCAACGCAACATATTCTATGGAAAAGCCTTACGGCGGAACAGCCTGTGCGTTTGGCACGCTATCTGCATAGCATTCCCTTGAAGGCCCCGGCAACCGGTGCCGCGGCGCTGGTAGGTGCAATTTACTCGGAGGGAGAAGTCATGAGACGTTCCATCACCCTGTGTGCGGCAGCCGCCTTGGCGGCGTGCTTTGCCGCTCCTGCAATCGCGGCGGACCGTAGCAGCCAAGTCGAGCGATTGACGCAGCGAGAGGCGGCACTGTCCGCCCAGTTGGCGACAGTCCTGAGCCAAACCGGCACGCCAGAGCCGGTTTTGCAGGTCGGTAGCCCAGGAATCGAGGAGCAGGTCGTCCAACGCGGGCGATATTATCCGCGCTACCGCAGTAGCTACCGCGGACCTTATTACGGTCCTCGGTATCGATCCTACTACAGCCCGTACTACCGTCCGTATTACCGTCCGTACTATGGCTACGGCGGATATGGCGGCGGCATCTACTACGGCAGTCCGGGTTTACGCATCGGAATCGGCTTCTAATAAGGCCGAGCCAAACGAAGCCTGCGAGCGTGGCGATGTTCCCAGCGAACCTTGCCACGCTCGCGTTTTGCGCCCCCTCCTCGCTGGGCCGAAATTTGACCGCAGCGGTCATTTCTGGCATACTGGCTAGCGTTGGAACTTCCCACCGACGCCCGACGCCGGGCCTGCCTACGTCAATGATCGCCGGGCAATCGCATGCAATGGACCCAGCCCTCTGGCAATCAATCCGGACCACTGCGCTTGCCAGCCTGTTGGATGCTGGCCGCGGCGATCGTCTTGCTGGGAAGCCTTTCCGTTCGGGCCGCTGAAAATCAAGATCGCGCAGTACTCGATCTATTTGAAGCCAAGATCCGTCCGGTACTGATCGCCCGCTGTTACGAATGCCATTCGCAAGAGGGTGAGGAGGTCCACGGCGGGCTGTTGCTCGACACCCGCGCGGCCATTCGCGCCGGCGGCGACTCCGGGCCGGCGGTGGTGCCGGGCAAGCCGGACGAAAGCCTGCTGCTGTCGGCGCTGCGACACGAAGACTTCGAGATGCCGCCCGATGGCAAGCTCGGCGAGGACGTTGTCGCCGACTTTACTCGTTGGATCGAGACCGGCGCCCACGATCCGCGTGATGACGATGCGGCGACCCCAATCGCACAATCGATCGACATCGAAGCGGGCCGGCAGCACTGGTCGTATCAGTTGCCGCGTGAGCATAAACCGCCGCACGTCAGCGATCCGGAATGGTCGCAGAATGCAATCGACCGCTTTGTGCTGCATCGGCTGGAACAACAGGGGTGGGCGCCCGCGGGGCCGGCCAAGCCGGACGTGCTCATCCGGCGGGTGTACTACGATCTCATTGGTTTGCCGCCGACGCCGGAGCAGATCGATGAATTCGTTTCCGATCCGACGCAGCAAAACTACGAGGCCATCGTCGATCGCCTGCTCGACTCGCCGCGGTTTGGCGAGCGTTGGGCGCGGCATTGGCTCGACGTCGCCCGCTACGGCGAATCGAACACGCTGCGCGGCACGGTTTTCGGGGAGGCCTGGCGTTATCGCGACTGGGCGATCGACGCTTTCAACGAGGATCTGCCGTTCGACCAATTTATTCAACAGCAGATTGCCGGAGACTTACTTGAGGCGGAAACCAGCGAACAGCGACGCAAGCAGTTGACCGCTACGACGTTGTTGGCGCTGGGCAACACCAATTTTGAGAACCAGGACAAAGAACAACTGCGGATGGACGTCGTCGACGAGCAGTTGGAAACGGTCGGCGGGGCGTTCCTTGCGCAGACGATCACCTGCGCGCGATGCCACGATCACAAGTTCGATCCTATTCCCACGGCGGACTACTACGCGTTGGCTGGCATCTTTCGCAATACCAGGACGCTGGTCGATGCGAATGTCTCGCGGTGGATCGAAGTCTCGCTGCCGGCACCGCCCGAAGTGGAAAACGAAATTCAGCTCCACGAAGAACGGGTGGCTGCCAAGAGAGCCGAGATCGCTGCGATTCGAGAAGAACTCAAGCCGAGCACGGCGACCGCTCAGACGAGAACGAGCGGCCCCGTTCGTGCCGAGTCGCTCGCCGGCATCGTCGTCGATAACACCGATGCGTTTGTCGTGGGTGCCTGGAAAGAGTCGCAGTTTGCCAAGCCTTATGTCGGCGCGAGCTACATCCACGACGAAGCGATGGGGCGCGGCGAGAAATCGATTTCGTACGAAGTTCCCGTGCCGAAGGATGGCGAGTACGAAGTGCGAATCTCCTACACCATCGGTTCTAACCGGGCAAGCAATGTTCCGGTTGCGGTGACATCGGCTGGCGGGAAACAAACCAAGGTTGTCGTCGACCAGCGCAAGGCCCCCGGGATCGATGGGCTGTTTCATGCACTCGGCCGGTTTCCGTTCAAGGCGAACGAGGCCGCTCAGATCGTGATTTCCAACCAGGGAGCCGACGGTCATGTGATTGCCGACGCGGTCCAGCTTGTGCCGCTTGGCGAATCTCAGTCACGCCCACCGGCCAAGGTCGCCAAGCAGCCGGAAAAGCAACAGGAGAATCAGCAGCAAACCGCCTCGCTAAAAACGAAATTGAAGCAACTCGAAGAGGAGTTGAAGAAGTTGCAAGGCGCCGCTCCTCGCCGGGAACAGGTGATGAGCGTGCAGGAAAGGGGAGAGATTGAGAACAGCCCCATTCACATTCGCGGCAACGTACACAATCTCGGCAGCGTTGCTCCCCGAGGATTTTTGCAAGTAGCGACCTACGGTGAACCGCCCGAATTTAACGATCAGCAGAGCGGTCGTCGCGAGTTGGCCGAATGGATCGCCAGCGACCGAAATCCGCTCACCGCCCGCGTGGCGGTCAATCGTTTCTGGCACTGGCTATTCGGCGCGGGGTTGGTGCGTACGACCGATAATTTCGGCTCGGTCGGCGAACTCCCCTCCCACCCCGAACTGCTCGATTACCTGGCTGTTCAGTTCCAAGAGGAGAGCTGGTCGGTCAAGACGGCCATCAAGCGGATGGTCTGCTCGCGAACGTACCAGATGAGCAGTCAGGCGAAGGAACCGCAGGTCGTCGCGCAGCAAGTCGTAGCCGAGCCGGACCCCGAGAACCGTTTGTTGTGGCGGGCCAACCGCCGCCGGCACGATGCGGAGTCGATCCGCGATACGATCCTCAGTGTTAGCGGCCGACTCTCGCTGGAGATGTACGGCCCCACGCACCGCAAAGGGATGGGGAACGATTACGACTACCGCTACGACGGCCTCCGTCGCAGCGTGTATGTGCCGGCGTTTCGCAACTCGATGCCCGAGATTTTTGAGGTATTCGACTTTGCCAATCCGAGCATGGTGGTCGGCACGCGGACGACGAGCACCGTGGCTCCGCAGGCATTGTTCATGATGAACAACCGGTTCGTTGTTGAAGAGTCAGAAGAAGCAGCAAAGCGATTATTGAAGGAAACCTCGGACGCGACCGACGAGCAGCGTCTTGTGCTCGCCTACCGTCGGACGCTGGGGCGGACTCCGACGCCCCGGGAACAGCAGATCAGTCTAAAATTTCTCGCCGACCACGACGCCGGCCAGCAACAGCAAGCATGGTCCAGCCTGTTCCAGGCCATGTTTGCTTCCATTGACTTCCGTTATCTCGATTAACCGTTCGCCCAGAGTAGTTCCCATGATGCACGCTCCAGCAAGCCGATTTGTGAGTCGCCGCACAGCATTGAAGAACACCGCCTGCGGGTTCGGGATGCTGGCCGCCTCGGGGCTGGCCGCCGAGGCGGCGCGCGCCGAAACCGGGCGCGCTAACCCATTGCAGGCCAGGCAGCCGCACCATGCTCCGCGGGCAAAGCGCGTGATCTTCCTGTTCATGCAGGGGGGCGTGAGCCACGTCGATTCCTTCGATTACAAACCGCTGCTCGAAAAGCGGGATGGCGAGTCGCTCGGTTTCGACGATGCCAGGGCGCTGGCCAAGACGGGCCAGCGCGGCGTTTCCAAGACGATCATGAAGTCGCTCTGGAAGTACTCGCGATACGGCCAGTCGGGACTTTGGGCTTCGGACTTGTTCCCTGAAATGGCTCGGCACGTCGACAAGATGTGCTTTCTGCACTCGATGCATACCGATGGCGTGGCGCATGGCCCCGCCACGCTGTTCCTCCATTGCGGCGCGACCAGTCTGATTCGGCCTTCGATGGGTTCCTGGATCACTTACGGCTTGGGGACCGAAAACCAGAATCTGCCGGGATTTGTCTCGATCAGTCCGTCTGCCGGCAATGGCGGCCCGCGAAACTACGGCAACGCCTTTCTGCCGGCGGTCTTTCAAGGAACAGCGCTGGGCAGCGCCGGCCGGCCGGCCAAAGATGCGATGATCCAGGACCTGGTCAACGCGAGCCGCACCCCCGACCAGCAACAACAACAGTTCGATCTGATCACCGCGCTCAACAAGGAACAATACGGGGCCCGTGGCGGCGGTTCGGAGTTGGATGCGGTCATCAATTCTTACGAGTTGGCCTGGCGGATGCAAGGCGCGGCGCCGGAGGTAATCGACACATCGAGCGAGTCGCAAGAGACCAGGGATCTCTACGGCATTGGACAACCGAAGACTGACAACTTTGGACGCCAGTGCCTGATGGCCCGCCGCCTCTGCGAGGCGGGCGTGCGCTATATTCAGGTCACCTACGGCGACAACGGCGCCAACCCCGCCTGGGATCAACATGGGAATATGCCCAAGCACAAGGAGCACGCTCTGGCCGTTGACCAGCCGATCGCGGGTCTGCTTCAAGACCTCGATCAGCGGGGTCTGTTGGAAGACACGGTTGTCTGGTGGGGAGGCGAATTTGGCCGCACGCCCTATGCCCAGGGAAGCGACGGCCGGGATCACAACCCGGGCGGATTTACCGTCTGGCTGGCCGGCGGCGGAGTCAAGGCCGGCCATTCCCACGGGGCGACCGACGAGTTCGGCCACAAGGCGGTGGAGGGCAAAGTTCACATGCACGACCTGCACGCCACCATTCTGCACCTGCTTGGCCTCGACCACAAGCGGCTCACCTACCGCTACGCGGGCCGCGACTTCCGCCTGACCGACGTCCACGGCCGCGTGGTCCAAGAGATCCTCGCGTAGCCCTAAGAACAATTTCGGTATTTGCGGGTTCTGATTTGAACAGGAGGAAACGAAGGGAACAGAGTGAAATATGACTCCGTTGACTCTCGTCTCCTTTGTTGTCTCGGAAATCAGTCAGTTCACTTTCCGAAGATGCCTGTCACATTGATGGATCTCAACTGTGTTTGCTGACTATTACCTTCCTTCTAAAAGAATGACCCAATGTGTTGGTCTTGCTGATTGAAACCGGAGTTCATCGATCTATGGGTCAGGATGGTGTGATGCGCTCGTTGAGGATTCGCACTCATTGCAAGCTGTTTCAAAATCGTCGAGAAGCCAACAAAGTAGACGAGAGGCAACAGAGGCGATTCACCCCTCCGTTCTCTTCGTTTCCTCCTGTTCAAAATGAAACTTGAGTCGACTGCGCGTCCGGCGAAGCAAATGCCAAAGTAGTTGTCAAAGATTCCTTCGCGGCGTTGGATGATTGGTCCACGCTTGCGCCGTCGGAACTCTCCGAGAGTTCCGCTACGGTGCTATCCGCTACTTGATCGACTCGGCTTCTTCGGTCACCGACATGGCGCCGTTGGTCCGTTCGAGCTTTACCACGGCGATGTCGGCCAGCAGCGATTTCACCACGCTGGCCGGCACCGCATAGCTGTTCACCCGGCCGGCGCGGGCGATATTCACACCGACCGCCTTGCCATCGAGGTCGCACAACGGGCCGCCGCACTGGTTGGGCAGCAGGAACGTGTCGTGCTGCAGGGCCAGCTCGAAGCCCATGCGGCGATTGCTCAAGGGTCCGCCCATGTGGTTCATGGCGGCGAACCGGTTCGCCCGCTCGCCGCTGAGCGAAAGGCTTCCCAGCACGGCGTCGAGGTCGAGTTGCTTGGCGTCGCGGACGATCTTCAAGCGAACCTTGTCTCCGGGCGCCATTGCCCCCACGATGCGAATCATCTTCTCGCGGGTGTCGACTTGCTGATCGTTGACCGCGGTAACGACGTCGCCGGCGGCCAGTCCGGCCACTTCGGCGGCGCTCTCCTTGATCACCTCGTCAATCAGCGGGCCGCCGTCGGAGTCTTCCAACCGCACGCCCAGCAGGCCCCGCTCCTTGCGAATCTTCCGCGCCGCCACGCTGGCCACGCCGACCGCCAGCGGATTCGGCCCACTGTCGGCCGTGATCAGCCAGCTTCCCAGGGCCGGATCGTCCCCTTCGCGCCACTCGATGACCGGCAGGCCAGTCGCCTCGATCTTGATCAGCGCTAGGTCGTTGGCGGCGTCGCGCTTTACTTCCTCGGCGGGATACTTTTGGCCGCCGTTGATTTGAACTTCGATGTTGCCGGCCAGTTCGCTCGCCTTGGTGACGATGAAGCCTTCGGCGTCGACGATCGTGCCGAGTGCGACTTGCCGGCCCTCGTGGTAGACGGCCACGGTGGCGCGGCTGGCGTCGGTCACCACGTCGCGGAAGGCGGCGCGGACCGAGGCGTGCGCTTTTTCGTAACGCGAAGGCTTATGCTCGAAAAACTGCTCCTGCACCTGCTTCCAGAACGAGGGCGAATCGAAGTCCGCTTCGTCCTGCACGAACTGCGGCGAGTGCGGTTCGGCAGCCGCCACCGTTGCCTTCCAACCCAGCGGCAAGGCAACGGCGAGCAATATCCATGCGAGTGTATGGCGTTTCATTCGGATAGACTCCTTCAAATGAACTTTCTAATTGGGGAGAGTACAGCAACCGTCAGTTGCCGTAACGGCCGATCGTCAGTTCCAGTTCGACGAGGTTGCCGTCGCGGCGCAGTTCAATCGTGACTTTATCTCTTGGCTTCTTACCGCCAACCCGTTCGACCAGATCTTGAAACGTGTCGACCGGTCGACCGTCGAACTTGGTGATCACGTCGCCGGCCTGGATGCCGGCCTTGGCGGCCGGCGAGTCGGGCACGACCTCGCGGATGGCCGCTTCCGAGCTGTCGGGATCGGCCGCCACGCCAATGAACGGACTGGCGGGACCGCGGCTGCCGCCCCATGCCTCGCCCGCCAGGAGTTGATCCCAGGTGTTGATATAACTGTCGATCGGCACGTGAATGTTGGTATGGATCGCCCCGCCGATGCGGCTGTTGATGCCGATCACCTTGCCGTCGAAGTCGAACAGCGGCCCGCCCGAATCGCCGCCGATCAACGGACAGTCGGTAACGATGTACCGCGGGTTCTTGGTGATGATTCGCCCCACGCGAATCGGCGGCGTGCGATCCGCCTCGAAGCCGCCGGGATGCCCCAGCGCCATCACCCATTGCCCCGACGCCAGATCGTTCGACTGGCCCATCTCGACGAACGGCCACTTCTTGCCTTCGTCTCCTTCGATCTTCATCATGCCGGAGTCGATGCCGAAGTTGGCGCCGAGCGTGACGCCTCGCACCTCGCTGCCGTCGGTGAGAATGAAGGTTACTTTCAG
>JBGTJT010000691.1:0-10272 GCA_041744995.1 Pirellulales bacterium
CCGCTGCGCAGGATGCTGCTCGCCGGGCGAATGTTCGCCGGCGGCTCCCATTGCCCGCCGCTGGAAGCGCCGCCGCTGAGCGGCAGGGTGGGGCGGCGTCCTTCGCGGCGGAGATGATCGGTCAGCTTGTGCGCGGCGATCGAGAACAGGTAGCTTTCCAGCGACCGCGACTCGTCGTAGTTCGGCAAGCTGGTAAGAAAGCCGATAAACGTCTCCTGGACCACGTCTTCGCTCTGGCCTCGGCGACCCAGTCGGCTGTTAACGAACGCCAGCAACCGTCCCTCGAACCGCGAGATCACCTCCTCCCACGCATCGCCGTCGCCGGCGCGGACGCGGGTAATCAACAAGGCGTCGGCTTCGGAGTTGGGCATGTGCTGGCTGGGGACGGGGTCTTTTCATGTTGGTAACCGCACGGCCCAGGGGGCCATGTTACTTATCACATCCAAGGCGACCAGCGGGCCGCGAGCACGCCCGCGGCCAATAATACCAGTATCGCGCCCGCCGCGACGAATCGCAAGCGACCGCGCCGCTGCCCGCCGGTGGCTTCGTCGAACCGCAAGTATCCGAACACCGTTCCCAACAAGCCAAGCGCCGCGGCGAGCGAGAAGCCGGTCAGCCACAGTCGGTCCTCGACGACCGCCTGGCGGTACCGTTCTTTCGCTTCGTCATAAACCGGGCGGCTGAATTCGAGTTGTGCATACAGGTCGACCATGTAGACGTCGTCGGCCAGCGTGCCGAAGCTCCGTTGATGGACCTCGGTGAATTGCTCGCGGACAATCTCGCGGCGAATGTAATCCGCCGGCAGCTCGACCCGGCGAGCCGCATCCGGGGCGATCGCCTCGTTGAGATAGTCTTTCACCGCCGAGCGAATCTGCTCCTCCAGTTCCTTCTCCGCCTCGATCCGCCGCGGGTGCGGTCCGGCGTGGACGACCTGCCGGTAAACGTCGCCCTGCAAGGCGGCCGGTTCATCGATCCAGTCGGGGCGCGGTTCGGTGGTGATCCGCGTTCCTTCCGGCTGGGGCCGCTCGGTGTCGGGCGAGACAGGCGGTTCTCTGACGGACTCACTCTTACTGGCCGATTCCGGCGCGTCCGTGCGATTCGCTGCATCGTCCGCCGCTTGTGTCCGTTCCTCATAAGCAACAGTAACACTCCGGCCGTTTCGGACGGGCGAAGGTCTTTCGGAAAACTCGATAATCGAGTCGCCCTTTGAATACTCTACCCTCCCAGGTGTGACCCACAGCATCAGAAGTACGAACGGCACCAGCAGTAACAGCAACATGGCGCCTCCGCCGCCAAGCACCACGGATAAGGCAGTCCTGTTCCACCGCGCCAGCGCCGTCAGTCCGGCGAGGGAGGCGAACAAAATTGCGCCGACGATCAGCACCAGTACGATCAATCCGAATATAGTTATCATTCCCACACCTGCTCCGCTTGCTTGTTCCATGGTCGTCGGTACTCCTACGTTTGCTGCTGAGCCTTCAGCCGCCGCGGATGCCACCAGGGACTGCCCAACTGCACGGCCAGCGCGATGGTGGCGATGGCCATGGCGCCCCAAGGTTGCGGGAACGGCCACACCATGCACAGTGCAAACGCCCAAAACACGCAAACCGTTACCGCCCAGATGCTAATTCGCGTGCCGCGGGCCGAATCGGCCAGCCGCCACCATCTCAGGATCAAGAACAAGCAGCCGAAGTAAGCCAGGTAGGCCGGCAACCGGGGCCGGCCGTCGTTGGCAAAAAAGTCGGACGGGAACTTCGACGGGGCGACGTCGGCAGTGGTGACCGCGATCTCGTGCGGCATGTCGACAATCAGCATTTCCTGTACGCCGAACGCCAGCGCGCCCAAGCATAAGCCGACCACCAGCATGATGAACCGCTTGAAGGGGACTTCGATCTGGGCCAACTCAAACCAGCGGCCAACCATCATCACCAGCCACGCTCCGCAAATGCTCACCAGCGAGAGCCAGGCATATTGCTCAGGTTGCGTGGTCGAGCCACGCAGCAAGAACATGGTCAAGGCCGTCACCAGGCAGACGATCGCCGCGAGGACCATGCCGCCGGACAGATCCCGCAGCGACTCACGCGGCGAGCGCACCACCCGCGCCGCCACCGGCTTGGCGGGTTTGCCGTGCCAACGTTCCTGTCGTCGGGCTTGAGGTTGCGGCGACGGCGGCGGGTAGACCTTCGTCTGTCGCAGGGCCGTGTCGTTTGGCGGAGTACCTCTTTCCGCGGGCCTGCCGGCCGGCGTCTGCCGGGCGGATTGCACGGCGAGCATCCAAATCAACCGATAGATGCCGTAGCTGAAACCGGCCACCATTGCCAGCGGCAACAGCCAGGCTCTCTGAGAAAGTAGCAGCACTGCGGCGACGACCAGCGTGACAACCTTCAGCACCGTGTTTTCCGAGCCGCTCCACCAGCGACCCAAGTCGCGGGTGGTTTTGGTAAACCAGGCTTGAATCGGTTCCTCGACCGTCTCGCTTGGCTCGCGCACTTCCACCACCTGCGCCCGCACGACTTGCCTGGCGCCCCGCACCGCGGGCGGAAGTTCGTAGCCGCTTGCCTCGCCAGATAGCTTGGGCAGCGCCGCGGCCAACTCGGCCGCGTTGCGATAGCGTTTCTCGGGATCCTTTTCCATCGCTCGGGCGACGATCTCGCGATAGGGCGAAGCCAGCCGCGACAGTTCCGGTTCGCTGGTGAGATGCTTCATCAGCACCTCGCCGACGCTCTCTCCCTCGAAAGGGACATGGCCGGTGAGCATTTCGTACAGCAGGATGCCCAGGGCATAGACGTCGATCTCCTTGCCGTAGCGACCGTTGGCGATTTCCGGCGCCATGTAGTGGACGGTGCCGACGCTTTCGGTTTGTCCGCTACGGCGACTGCACGAGATGAACTTCGACAGCCCGTAGTCGCCGATCTTGACAATCGCTTCGTCCGAAAAGATGTTGCCAGGCTTCAAGTCGCGATGGACAATGCCGTGATCGTGCAAATAGGCGACCCCCGCGGCGACGCCGTGCATCCAGCGAATCGCCTCGTCCGGCGGCATGCCGTCGGGATTGTTTTGGATGGCCTCTTCCAGCGACTCGCCAGAGACGAACTCCATGACGACCCAACTGTCGCCGGTCGCGTCGCGGCGAATATCGTGAACGGCCAGCAAGTTGGGATGCTTCAGATTCAAGCATTGCTTGACGCCCCGCAGTTCGACGTCGAAGTTGCGGCGGATCAGCTTCAGCGCGACCTCCTTGCCGGCGTCGCTGACTGCGTAGTACACCTCGCCAAAGCCGCCGCGGCCGATCCCGCGTTTGATCGTGTACCCGTCCAACGGCCGTGCGCCGCCCTGATAGGCGAACCGGATCGCACGGTCGCCTTCCGCCGGATCGCCCTCTTCCGCCTGAAGCTGAAAGTCGTCTCGGTTCATGTCGGTACGCATCGGCTCAGAGGAGTCGTGATTGTGAGGCGCGTGGACCTGCTGCTCGGCCGCCTCGTCGCCGATGGCTTTCCGATCGTAGTCCGCTGCCTGCATGTTCATCTTGTCCCTGCCTTATTGTAAAACGCCAACACCGAAAATTCGCTCGATTATTCGTCTCCGCGCATGCATTGTTGGAAAAAATCGCGGCTGGAAATCATGATTTCGCCACCGGTTCCAGACTGAAGGAAAAGCCATCGCCAACGACTTGCGAGTTATGCCGCAACGCGGAGGACGACCGACGGACGGTTCCATCGATCGTCATCGATTTGTCGCAACGTACACGCAGCCCTTCTCTTGCAGAAAACAGCACGACGTCGGCGGGCCAGCCCCGGCAAACGATATGCGCATTGGTTTTTGGCCCCAGCACGGCGGCGTCGGCCATCAGTAATACAGCATCGCAGCGGGGTTGGGTGCGATGTCGGCTCTCAAAATCGAGCCGCGCCGTGGCACTGAGCGGGTGCGGCTTGCGAAATCGCAACTTCACGCCCCCGGTTAGCTCGATCAGGGCGCCGTCGCGCAGATAGTCGGCCGCGCCCGCGGTGCGGCCGTCGAGCAGCGTTTCGCCGCGGGGAAATAGCAGGTAGCTCTCCCCCTCGCGGCGAATGCTCAGGTGTCGCCGCGAAATGTCGCCCATGATCGGCACGTCGACGTCGGCGGCGGGGATGGCCTGGCCGATGGTGATCTTCTCACCGCGGCAAACTAGGTATCCTCCCACCGAATCGACCCACAGTTGAAACCGCTCGGCGAGCATATCGTTCATGTGCGACTCCGCTGGCACTCCGAACAGACCGCCGGCGAAGAACCGCGTTCGCGAAAAGCCTGCATTGGAAAATCCTGCGACCATAATCTTCTTTCAGCATACACCAACGGCCGCGCCAAGTCCCGGCCGTTCGCTGGGTCGCGAGGGCCGGGTACTTGGATTGGCTGTTAGTGAGACTCGGCTTGCAGTCGCCGGGGTCAACGCCGTGCGACTGACTACAGGGCGATGCCGTGCGAGACCGTCTCGGCGGCTTCCGATTTCGTCGATTCGTCGAAGTAACTGGTCACCTGTTCGACGATGTCGCCGTCGGCGGCCGACGCTTTGCCCAACTCGATCTCACCTTGGAAGGCGCCCTCGCTGTTGACCATCTTCTCGGCAACTTCCAGACGGGTCCGCAGATCGCTGATCAATTCGCGGGCCTTGCCGAGTCGGCTGTCGTCGAAGTTGTAATCGCTGGTGGTCTTGGCCACTTCGATCATCTTCATACGGGCTTCCAGGTTCTCCACGTCGACTTCCAACTGACGCTTGGCGGCCAGCATCCCCTCGAGTTTCTGGCGCGCCGCTTCCAGACTGCGAGTCCGCGCCTGGTGGATGTCGCGCAGGCTTTCTAGCGTGGCCTCGTTGGTTTGGTAACGCTCAAAGCGGTTCGCCAAATCCTCCTTGACCTGCGTCGGCGTGTAACGGCGGCCCGAGTAGACATAGTAGGTCTGCTCGCCGGCCAGATCATCCTTCAACTGCATGATCTCCGTCTTGCTGGTGGCCAGCTTCTCGTGGGCGTCGGCAATCTGCTTGTCCAAGCGCGCCACTTGCACCTCTTCCTTGGCGATGACGTGCATATTGTGGCGAATGTCGGGCAATAGATTCTTGACCATCGCCCGTGCCCGTTCGATCTCGAACTCGACCGGCACGCTGTCCTTGACGTTCGATCGCATCATGCCCCAACTGGTGGAGACATAACTTCCGAGCGGCGTGACGGCGAGCACCATGCCCGTAACCGCCAATCCGCCGGCAACCAAAAACAACTTCTTGACCATAAACATGATTCGTTCCTCCGGAACTGGGTCCCTTGACTGACTTTCGGGCGGCTCACTATCGGCACCCGACGATTGCTGTGCGCGTCCCCATCGGACGCGGCTACGTAAAGGGATTCGGGAGCTTCGGGAGGATATTGGTAAACTGCCCGCGATTTTTTCAATATTATTTCACGAACGGCCGACGACCGTTGCCGAAGCTGCCAGCTTCGGCAGCACCAGAAGTTCGCTATAATCACCGTTAGAGCTATACCAACGTCTGCATGCCCCGCATCCTGCAACCCATGACGAGCCAACCGGTTAAACACGCCTCGATGCCCATTGTGGACCGCCACGCGCTGATTCAACTGATTCACGACGCGCCCACGCAGATCGTGCTGGCTGCCACGGGGGGCGGCTCGCTGGCCGTGTCGGACCTGCTGACCATGCCGGGCGCCAGTCGCACGCTGATCGACGCCTTGGTTCCATACTCATCCGGATCGCTGTCGGCTTTCCTCGAGTTCCAGCCGCGACAGCAATGTTCCGCCGAAACAGCCCGCCAGATGGCGACTCGGGCGTTCGAGCAGGCGCAAGAGCGTCAACCTGACACACCCACGGCTGGCGTCGCCTGCACCGCGAGTCTCGTTTCCGATCGCCAGAAGCGGGGCGAGCATCGCCTGCATGTGGCCGTTCAATCGGAACAACTGACTTCCGTGGTGTCGCTGGTGCTGCACAAGGGCGCACGCGATCGGACCGCCGAAGAACGGCTCGCCGCCGATGTGATTCTCAACCAGGTCGCCAAGGCGTGCGGCCTGGCCGAGCGATTGGCGCTCGACCTGCGCCAAGACGAGCAGGTGCAGGTCGACGAACTTCGGCCGCCACAGTCGTGGCAAGACTTGCTCGCCGCCAATAGTCGGCTGGCGGCAAGCGGACCTTACGACCCAGCCGCCCCGCCACGCATTGTCTATCCCGGCGCGTTCCACCCGATCCATGCCGCCCATCGCGGCATCGCCGCCTACGCGCTCGCGCATTTCGAGGGACCGCTGGCCTATGAGATTTCGGTCGTCAATCCAGATAAGCCGACGCTCGACTTCCTCGACATGCGCGACCGGGCGGCGCAGTTCGCCGCCGACGAACTGCTGCTCTTTACCCGGGCCGCCACCTTTGCGGAGAAAGCGGAGCTGTTTCCGGGTGCTCTGTTCCTGGTTGGCGCCGACACGATCGCCCGGATTGACGACCCGCGTTATTACGATCACTGCCGGGACTTTCGCGACGAGGCCGTCGCGGCCCTGGCGGCCAGCGGCTGCCGGTTCCTGGTATTTGGCCGCGAGGTGGAAGGGCGGTTCACGCAACTTTCCGATCTGTCGCTGGGCGAGGATCTGCGGCAGCTCTGCAAGCAAGTTCCCGGCGAGGAGTTTCGCATGGATGTGTCGTCCACGAAGATTCGCACAGAAGTTGGCGATGGGTGAGCCACCGCCGCGACACTTTGCTAGCACGCCGATTGCTTCGATCTTGCCGCATCCCCACAAAACGGCTACATTCCTTCCCGGCGCACTTGCTAGAGCAGGCAAAGGAATGCTTGCCGGTGCCCGCAATCTATCTACATTCGGTCAATGGAGTGTCCGACATGGCCCGCAATGTTCGGCAACAACCCCCCCATCGCAACTTCGCACGCATCGTCTGGATCGCGCTGGCCTCGGTCGGTTTGATCGCTGTCAGCATCGGCGTGCGGCAGGCTTTCACCGGCAGCGCCGAGGCGCAGGAAGGGCCCTCCGCCCAACGAATCGCCCGGCAGCCGGCTGGCGAAACAGTCAAGCCGCTGGAAACCATGGCGGTCGTCAACGGCGATCGCATCACCCGCGACGACCTGGCGCGGGAGGTGGTCCAGCGGCATGGCGAGGATGTGCTGGAAAGCCTTATCGCCCGCAAACTGATTGTCATGCACTGCGATTCGCTCGGCATCCAGATCACCGACGCCGACGTCCAGGCCGAGATTCGCGCCATGGCCGCCAAATTCCGGCTGCCAGTCGACCAATGGCTCAAGCTGCTCGAAGACGAACGTGGCGTGACCGCCGCGCAATACGCCAACGAGATCATCTGGCCGACGATCGCCTTGCGGAGAATCGCCGGCAAGGAACTGAAGGTCACCAATGAGGAACTGCAGAAACTGTACGAGTCGAATTACGGCTCCCGGGTGCATGCCCGCATTATCGTGCTTCGCGACCAGGCGACCGCCGAGAAGGTCTACAAGCTGGCGGCGGAATCGCCGGCCGATTTCGACAAGCTGGCGGGCAAGTTTTCCATCGACGTCGACAGCGCCAGCGCCGGCGGACGGATATTGCCGATGCGCCGACACATGGGAGACGACCGGCTCGAACGGGTCGCTTTCAATCTCGGCAAGGGCGAGATCGCGCCGCCGTTACAGTTGAACGATCAATGGGTGATCCTCAAGTGCGACGGCCACGTCCAGCCCGAGGTCAAAAAGGAACAACTGCCCGCGATTCGCGAAGCGCTGATCGCGGAGCTGCGCGATCGCAAGCTTCGCCAGTCGGGCAACGACTGGCTGAAAGAGATGCTGGCCAACAGCGAGATCCGCAACATCTATAACGACCCGGCCGCCCGACGGGAACTGCCGGGCGTGGCCGCCACGATCAACGGCCAGCCTATCACCCTGCGGGAACTGGCCAACGCCTGCATCGAACGGCATGGCGAGCTGGTGCTGCAAGGGCTGGTCAGCCAGAAGCTGCTGGCCCAGGCGTTGCAATCGGCGGACCGGCAAGTCGGTCAACCCGACATCGACGCCGAGATCGCCCGGGCGGCGGTCGCCGCGCAGGTTGTCACCGCCGACGGCCAGCCCGACGTGAAGCGGTGGATCGCCCAGATGACCGAGTCGCAGCAAGTCACCGCGCAACAATACGTCAACGACATCGTCTGGCCAACCTGCGCCTTGAAGAAACTGACCGAGGAGCAAGTCGAAGTCACCGAAAAAGATATTCAGAAAAGCTTCGAGGCAAACTACGGGCCGCGGGTCCGCGTGCGGGCGATCGTGATGCAGAATCATCGCCGAGCGCTGGAAGTATGGAACATGGCCCGCCAGGATCCCTCAGTGGAACGCTTTGGCGATTTGGCTGCGGAATACTCCATCGAACGGGGCAGCCGGGAGCTGCGGGGCGAAGTGCCGCCGATCCAACAGCACGGCGGCCAGCCGACGCTCGAAAAGGAAGCCTTTCAGTTGCAACCGGGCGAGATGTCGGGCGTGGTCCAGATTGGCGATCTGTTCACCATCCTCTATTGCGAAGGATACACCGAGCCGATCGCCGTCAGCCGCCAGGAAGTCGAGGATCTGATCGTCGCCGACCTTACGGAGAAGAAACTGCGATTGGCGATGGCGAACAAGTTCGAGGAAATCCACGAGCAAGCCAACGTGGAGAACTTCCTCAATCCGGCGCAATCGCACCGCCCCAAGGCCAAGCCGCCGGCACGAGTCGGCCGCTCAGCAGAAGCGGAAGCAAAACGGTAGTTAGTCGAGGGAGTTGTCCCCAACGCCCTTACTCCCAGTTCGCCGGGGTCTCGAACTGGCGGCCTCCTTCGCTGCGGTCTCGGCCGTGGCCGCTGCCGTGCCAGGGACCGACTTCGGCCAGCTCCGGCATGATGTCCAGCAACTGCTGGATCAGCATGGTGGCCAGCCGCTCGATCGGTTTGCGATCCGCCGACTCATGAATGGTGACCGCCGTCTTCATCACCTTGAGCAACTGGGTGCGTTGCAGCACCGGGCTGGAGAGCGGATCGTCGCTGTCCACCAGCAGTTCGCTCACCGGCACGCCGAGAATGCAGTGCCAGGCATACAACTCGTCCAGCGAGAGATTGGCTTGCTCGTCGAGCTGCCGCCGCACCTCGCACATCTCGACGCCTAAGCGGCGGGCGGCCGTGCGGAGCGTCACCCCTTGCCGCTCGCACACTTCCCGAATGCGGTGACGCGCGCTGAAGTCTCCGGCGGTCAACGCGGCCAATGCTGGATCGTCCAAGATCGCCGTGTTCTCAAATACAGTACTCATGGTCCTTCTCCCGTTCCGTTTTTAAACACCTCTTCCGCACACTGCGCGCTCGATTCGCCCGCGGCAGGCGTGCGCCAGCGGCGCCCCGTTCGCGGGCAAGTCCAACTGCAATGCGTTCCCCAACGGGGATTGCCGTTCCATCTGCGCTCTTCGTAGCATGCGCTCTTCGTAGCATGCGCTCTTCGTGACATGCGCTCTTCGTGGCGACCGGCGCCGGAGATGCAAGCGAAAGCTCGCTGAAGGGAAAACGGGGAGCAGTCGACGGAGTCGCGCAATCAATACGCTTGCGCGATACCGAGCGCCCGACCCCGGAGATTCCGCCTCAGGGATGCTTGCCTCGATTCGCTTACAACGCCCAGGGCGTCGTGGGACGCTTCGTTGCGTCCGCGTCGCACTCTCCTTTGTTAACTTCGGGCCGACATCACCCAGCGTCGTCGCAAGCGTCCCTGGCCGAGACGCCCACCACTCGCAACGCCGTTTTGCCCTGATGTCGACTGTTCAACACGTCAGGTCGGCCCGCGCGATGATCCGCAAGAACTGCTGAATCAATCGCATCCGTTTGCAGCGGAGTACTTCGATAGACGAGAATTCACCGCTGCGCCTGCATGATAATTCAATGCAGATGGATGTACAAGCGGATTTTGCAAGAAACTTGCCGTGACAAAGCCCGGCAACAACTAGCGCATTGCGGTAAAACCGGCCGGCATCGGTGTTGCCGCCGAGGAAATCGGCGCCGGGACGCTCTTGGGGGGCGGAACCACGTGATCCCGCGATCCGGGCGACTCGCCCTCGGCCGTCACCGCTGGGCGGCGGTGCATCGTCTGCCGCAAGTGCTCGATGTACGAGTCGGTCGCCGACGCCTCGCGCAAAGCCAACGCCGCCAAGGCGTCGCGACGGTACAGCCGCAGGCCGCTCTCGACCCACTCGCCAGGCTGCGACTCGCGCAGAGCGTGGCCCCATTTCAGCAGCCGGTCGAGCCAGC
>JBGTJT010000692.1:0-6754 GCA_041744995.1 Pirellulales bacterium
TTCAGCCAGGCGGCGCGCTGCGGCCCCATCAGGAACTCCGCGCGCTGACCGTGGCGTTGCGGACCGGCGCCGGGCACGGCGATGCCGGTATCCCGCGTAAACCGTGCGACCGTGTCGTCGTCAAAGCCCCAATCGGCGCCCGGCAGCAGCAGGTATCCGTCGTCGCTCAATTGCAGCGCCACGCCCTCGAACGATGGATGCTCGCGGTAGCGTTGGATCACTTCGAGCAGCACCTCGCGCACTGCCCGCTGCACTGCGGGATTGAGCGGATTGTAGTGTCGTCCATTGCCTCGTTGCGATCCGTGCCGCTCGATATAGCTGCTGCCGTCGGCGCCGATGAGTTCGATCCCCACGCTTTCCGGCGCTCCCTCGCGCAGCAGTTTCTCCAGGCGGGGCAGGGGAGTGGAGAATTGAAAGCTGGGGATCAGCGAAATCTGCTCGCGATCGAACAGGCGGAACATCATCTCCAGCGCGTCCTTGCGAATCGGATCCTGACCGCTGGCGAAGAACGCCCCCGTATCGTAGCGCGGCGTCGGCTCCAGCAGTTCGCTGGGATAAATCGTGCTGCCGGAGGAAAGCACGGAGACGGCCGCCCCGTCGTAGCCTGCATACCGCAAATACTCCACCAATCGTCGCCCCCCCTCGTGGAACGTCCTCCAATCGTCGAGGCTCCGTTCGGTGGCCGAATCGTACGCCTCCGGCGCCGAGAAGTTTTCCGGAAAGAGCGGTCGGGTATAAAACGCCAGCAGTTGGCGGCCGTCGCGGATGCCAGGCGACGCAGCAGCCGGCAGTTTGGCGGCCGAGGTGCTGAACCGCAACGATCGCACGCTGAACTGCGGGGGACCGAGTAAACGGATGCGTCCATGAACGGCATGGCTCCCTTCACGACGATTGGTGATCAACACGAAGGGCGTGCTGGTTCGCGGCCAGAACGGGATGCGGTGGGTCCGCATGGCCGTGGCGTTGTCGGCCGCCGACTCGGGCACGAAAATGCCGCTGTCGAGACCTAGCGGCTGGACCGCGCCGGCGGCGTTCGGTTCGACGATGCTCACGCCCATCGATTGCGGCATGTTGGCCGGATAAGCGATCTCAAGAATGTGCGGCTGGCCAGGCGCGTCGACGGGCAACGGATAGGCCGCCCAACTTGTGTGCGGCGACTCCGCCCGAGGGCCAATATGCGACAAGGCGCCCAGTTGCGGATGATTGCGGACGCTGGAGGCGCCGTTGTCGAGCGGACCTTTGCGGTAGCCGGGAATTTCCGGCAACGTGGTCAGCTTCTCCCACCACGGCCTGGCCGGATGGATCTCGGCGACGACCGTCGACGGCGCGGTCGCCTGGGCATCCGTTGGTGGGGCCGCGGCGATTACGATCGTTTGAATCGTTCGCGTCAGCAGCGTCTCGCTGCGCAATTGCAGCGGATTGAGCGGATTGACCGCGCCGATGCCGTGTCGCCGCTGTTCCAGCGAGACCACCAGGTCATAAACCCCCTCGGAGGTCGGCATCTCGACGGCGAGCGATTCGGTCGGGGCGATATCTTCGCCATCGAACCGAATTGCGCGCGATTCTTCCCATAATGCCTCGGCGCCGCCGGCGGCCGTTAGTCGAGCACGCATCGTTACGGAGTCGCGGTGACTGGTGGCAATGCGGTACGGCTCGACGGAGACGGGGAACTTCTCGCCGGGAGCGAAGACCAGCGAAGGCCGATCGAACGTCACACGGAGCCGATCGCCGGGCGAGCGGCGAATGAACAACTGGTTGCCCTGCTCGTCCAGGTCGGTACGATGGGTCTGCTCGATGAGCGAGGCCAGGTCGATCGACACCGTTTTGCCAGGCTGATCGACCCGATCCGGCGTAAGTGTGACGGTCAAAGTCGTCCGTCGATTGCCGGCCACCACCACGTCGATGGCGTCGTAACCGCGCGGGCTGCGTTGCTGAATGTTGATGCCGCGGTCATCCGACCAGATACTTCCCGGTTCGTCGGCCTCGATGCCCAACGGGACCGGCGTTTCGAGTCGTCCGCCGGTAGCCGTGATTTCGCCGATCCAACGCCGCGCCGCCCCTCCCCCCCAGGCGATGCGCAGTTGCAGCACGATTGGCTTTTCGGTGGCGGCCACGTCGACGCCGCCAGGCTGTTGCTGCTGATTCTGCTCGCGGCTGGAAGCCGAAAAGAGCGGCATTTGGCCGAGCGTCGGCGCAGCGGCGCCCGCCAGCAAGAGCAGTACCGCACTGCTTGCGACCAGACCGAGTCGTAGGCGAATTGAGCAATACGCGAGCAAGATGTCCGGACCTCCTTGTCCGAGCCACCGACGCGGTTTTTCGCTATCGAAAGCTATGGGATCGGCCTTGCCTGACCGAGAAATGCCGTAAGTGGCGGCCGATTATAGGCAAGTTTGCTATAGCTAAACCAGAGCGGATTTTCAACTTAAGGCAATGCAAGCTGTCCGCGTCGGAATCTGATTGCCGCAGGTAGAGGAACGACTTACGGCCCCCCGTCGATTGCAATAAGGCTATGCTGTACAATGAGTTAGGCCGCAGGCGGTAGTTTGTGATCCCACGCCGAATTTGGCCCAACCGTTGCAAATGAAGGGCGTTATGGCGAACAAGAGAATCCAAAACCGCGCTGCGAGGCGTCGTGAGTCGGCGAAACACCATGATTCTGCAACGATCAAGCACTCGGCCAAGCGAGGAAATGCCGTATCACGCAGTGATTCCGATCGAGCCGACCTACGCCGTGGCGAGGTCGTTACGGTCGCCTGGTCCCTTACGGTACTCACCACGTTGGGAGCGCAGGTCTTCGCCGGGTTGGCCGCGTTGATCGGCGCAATGTGGGCGGAAGCAACAGCAATAACGATCCTCTTCCGCCTGCTGATCGTCTCGGCGGCAATCGCCGGTGTGCTGTCGTTAATTCTGCTGCCGATGGTTTACCGGTTCCGGCAAGACCGCCCACCCACGGCAATCGTGGTTGCCAGCCTACTAATCGCCGCAGCGCCGCTGGCAGTGATCTGGGCGATCATGTCATAAGGGGACCGTGCCTTGTGGAAGTTGGAAGCCGGCGATTAGAATGGTGTGCCACGTGCCGGTTGCAACCAGTCGTCCAATTCCTCAAACGCCGTCAAGGAAGAAATATGTTGAAGCGAGCCGAGACAACCTCCTCCGAACCGCCGCGGAATTTCTGGATTGATTGCCTGGTGTTCGTGCTGCTGGTTGCGCTGGGGGTGATGGGCCGGCATTGGCTGATCGAGTTGCCGAACTTCACGCCGATGGCCGCGATCGGCGTGTTTGCCGGATTCTACTTCCGCCGGCTCACTGTGGCGCTGTTGGTGCCGCTGGCGGCGATGGCGATCGCCAACGTCTGGCTGCCGATCTACGGCAGCCTGCTGATTGCCGCGGTCTGCTATGCCGCCTTCTTCCTGCCGGTGCTGCTGCCGCGACTGTTGCGTCGCGCCCCGCGATTGGCGCAAGCCGCCGCCTACGGCCTGCTGCCGGCGGTGGCGTTCTATGCGACGAGCAACTTCGCCGAGTGGGCCGCCGGCAGTATGTATCAGCGGAACGTCGCTGGCCTGATCGAATGCTTCACGCTGGCGATCCCGTTCTTCCGCAACAACATCGCCGGAGACATTTTTTATCTCGCCTTGGTGTTCGGCACGTATGCGATTGTCCAGGCGGCCAGTGTCCGGCACGCCCGCCGCGCCTATGCGGTTGTCCGAAGCTGAGAAAACTACGAGCCAGGTAGGCCGGCGACTTCCATAACCGGCCGGATTTCGACCGTCCCTTTGCGCGCCGCCGGAATGCGGCTCGCCACGGCGATCGCTTCGTCCAAATTCTCCGCCTCGATCAAAAAGTAGCCCCCGAGCTGCTCGCGCGTCTCGGCGAACGGGCCGTCGGTGACCACGGAGTTTCCCGCCCGCACTTGCACACTGGTCGCCATGTCCACCGGATGCAGGGGATTGGCCGACAAGTACTTGCCGTTCTCGTGGAGTTTCTGTGCCAGTTGCGCGCTCTCCACGTAGCACTCGGCCCGTTCGGCGTCGTTCATCGCCTGTTCGTCCATATAGATCAACAACATATACTTCATGGTCGGTAGCCTCCTTGATGGAAGGGATGTAGTAAAATCAAAGCCCTCGCGCCGATCATTGCGGGGAATATCCCAGTCGTCGAACGGGCCGCGTCGGGGGTACAATTGCTGGTTGTAGGCCTCAGAATAATCTTGTTTGCCGCCTATACCAGTAGATCGCATCGCGGGCGACGAAATCGACACGGCCCCGAAGACTTTGTGAGATTTTTCATGCCCGACGATCCACAATCGGTGATCGAATCGGTCTATCGCACGGACTGGAGCCGAATTGTCGCCACACTGATCCGCCGATATGGCGACTTCGACATCGCCGAAGACGCTGCACAAGAAGCATTTGCGGCTGCGGCGGTCGACTGGCCCGCGTCCGGCGTGCCGCAGTCGCCCCGGGCGTGGATTATCCAAACAGCGCGAAACAAGGCCGTCGATCGGATCCGCCGCCGCAGCCGCACCGGGCAGCTCTTGCAATCGTATCTCGACTCCGGCTTGGCCCGCAGCATTGAGCAGGCAGAAGTCGAGCCGCCCGACATACCCGACGATCGCTTGCGATTGATCTTCACCTGCTGCCATCCGTCACTGACGACCGAGGCGCAGGTTGCACTAACGCTCCGCCTGCTGGGCGGCCTTGAGACCGACGAAATCGCCCGCGCCTTTCTAGTCCCCACCGCCACGATGGCGCAACGGTTGGTGCGCGCTAAGCGAAAGATTCGCGACGCGGGTATCCCGTTTGTCGTGCCAGAGGCCGCTGATCTGCCGGCGCGATTCGACGCCGTGCTGACGGTGATCTATTTGATCTTCAACGAAGGTTACCTGGCAACGCGGGGAGATTCGCTGTTGCGGACTGATCTGTGCGCCGAGGCGATTCGGCTTGCCCGCCTGTTGGTCAGCCTGGCCGGTCCGCGGCCTCCGACAGAGGCGACTGGGCTGCTGGCGCTAATGCTGTTGCACGATTCCCGCCGGCTCGCCCGCAGTGATGCGGCGGGCGACCTGATCCTGCTCGAAGATCAGGACCGCGGCCTGTGGGACCAGCAACAGATCGCCGAGGCGCTGCCGCTGGCGGCAATCTCCTTTCGCGAGCCGCTCCGCCCCTTCGCACTGCAAGCGGCGATCGCCGCCGAGCACTGCCGAGCCGTGCGGGCAGAGGATACCAATTGGCCAGCAATCCTCCGCTTATACGATCTGCTGGAACAGGCTCAGCCGTCGGCGGTCGTATCGCTGAATCGGGCCGTGGCGGTCGCCATGGTCAACGGACCTCTAGCGGCCCTGACCTTGATCGATGACTTGGCCCGCGGCGGCGATCTCGACGGCTACTATCTGCTACATGCCGCGCGGGCCGATCTACTGCGCCGCTGCGGTCGGCTGAAGGAAGCAATCGAGGGCTACACCATCGCGCTGGAACTAGTCTCCAACGCCAGCGAGCGCCGCTACTTGCAGCGACGTCTGGACGAAGTGCGGTCGGCGTAGTTGCCTTAGGTCGACGGCGACACGTACGAGGCGGGCGCCGGCAACGTGACCGAGGGCGAGATGTACCTGCCCGATGGAGGGGCCGATTCGTAGATCGGGCCGCCTTCGTAGATAATGCCCGCGTCGGTTCCGCAGTCGTTGCAGGGTTCGCACTCTTGGTGGTGACGTCCCAGGCAGGCGTCGCGCATCGCAGCCAGTCGGCCGCCACGGCAACCAACGGAACTGGCAGCCAACAACGCGATCAGGGCGACAATATAGAAGCGTTTCATCAGTCTTACTCCGGACTAAAGGTGGGAAGTCGTTCCGGTGTTCCCGGAAAACAGGTGGGCTATTTTTCCAGGCGAATTCGGCGGGTCAAGCAACTCTACACCATGGCGGATGATGTGCAAATGAAACGTTTGTTTTTTTCTCGCCACACGCCAGTGATTTTTTGCTTCGCATGTGACGCAATGAGTGCTACATTTAGTGGTTGCCGCGTTTTGTCGGCCAGGATGCCGGCCGCGGGAAGTATTTTCCACCACAAGACCCTAACATTCCGTACCACCATGATTGGCATCACAACCCGAACCATCGTCGCCACCGTACTTTTATTGGCAGCAGTCCCTTGGATCGCGTCGGCCTCGGCGGCGCCTTGCGGCGGTTGCGGAGATCGAACGGCCGATCAACTGTGGCTCGTCGACGCCCGCAGCGGCTGTTTGAGCGGCAAGGATTACGAAGGCGAGAATCTTCGCTACTATTTGCACACCGACCGTGGCTGGAAGAAAAGCAACGCGGAAATTTTCAACGATCCCAAGTTCGCCCTGATGCCGACGGTGTTCTGGGTCCACGGCGATCGCGTATCCGGGGGCGAGGCGTACTCGATTGGCAAGCAGGTCTATCAACAGCTCACCTGCCAGATTGGCAACGAGCAACCGTTGCGATTCGTCATCTTCAGTTGGCCTTCGACCCAGCAGATTGCCGGACCGCTCAAGGACGCCCGGCTGAAGTTCGGATTCACCACGCCGGCCGGCTACCGGCTTGCCTACACAATTGCCCAGTTGCCGCCGGAAGCGCCGGTGAGCGTGATCGCCTACAGCTACGGCGCACGGGTGACCACGGCCGGTTTACACCTGCTCGGCGGAGGAGAGATCGGTCGTTGGGCGCTCGTCCAGCGGCCCGAACGCCGCGCGGCGGTCCGCGCCACGCTGCTCGCCCCGGCGCTTGAGAACGGGCTGATCA
>JBGTJT010000693.1:0-7171 GCA_041744995.1 Pirellulales bacterium
GAACCTTCCCACCACTTGCCCGACTGGTGCGCCAGGTACCCCGCCTCGACCAGCGATCGGACCAGGCTCGGCTGGCTATGAAACCGCTCACGCGCCGGCAGGTCAAGTGCGGCCCGGTTGTTGCCGCCGTCCACGTCGTTGCCGGTCACGCCATGCTGATGCGGATAAAGTCCGGTCGCCATCGAGGCCAGCGACGGCCGACACAAGGGGCTGGTGACATAGCCCCGCTTGAACAGCAGGCTTTCGTTGGCGAGCTTGTCCAGGTGTGGGGTCTCGATCACGTCGTGCGCCATGAACCCGTAGTCGGTCCACCCCTGGTCGTCGCTGATGATCAGCACCACATTGGGCCGCTGGTCGGCGTTTGACACGACAGGCAGCCAGCCTGCGGAGACTACGACGATAGAAACGATCAGGAAGCGAAGCATAGTCCCCTCGTTATGTTGGAATGCAGATGAAAATGGACGATCGCCCACGATCAAGCTGAAGTCTTACCAGCACGCAGCGCGAGCAAGTGCATCTGCGGAGGAGCCGATCACATTTCACGCCGGCTAGGAACCACAGAGTTTACTCCGCTCCGGATGCACTTGCTTGCGCTGCGTGCTGGTATTCTAACCCGAAGCGGTCGCGAGCATCATAAGCCCGAGACATTCTCCACAAACGGCTGCCCGCCGTCCCAGCTTAATTCGATCACCAGGTCGTCGGTAGGCCCGGTGATTTCGGCCGACAGGCCCGAGGTGTGGTAGTCCACGTAAGCTCGCGGCGCATGCCAGCGCTGTTTGCCAGGTCCCAGCGGCTCGACCGCGGTTACGGCGACGCGATGCATTCCCAGCACGGCGCCGTCTCCTTCGTCGAAACACGTCAGTTGGAATCGGCCGGTGTTGTCGAGAGCGGCACTCGAGGGACGATCGTTCGGGGGCACAAACATCACGACGCCGTAGGTCAAAGGCTCGCCGTCAATCAGCACCTGCCCTGCGACAGGCACACGATCCGGCCGATCCTGGCCGCAGCCGGCGAGTAGCACGAGCAAACATATAAGACGATGATTGATACGTTTCAACATGGATGCGGGGGACGTATTAACGTTTTAAAAACTACCGACAACCTCGTTGCCGGCCCGTGTCGACAAGGCCCGGTAGGTATCGAGATCGATGTTTTCATGGACCCCAACAACCCGGCCATCGCCAAAGGCAAAATTGACGCTGCCGGGATGCATGCTTTGAAACGCCCCGTTCGCCTTGAAGCCGTACATGTCGAGTACGATTCCCGTGCCGGGCGGCGTGTTGGGCGGGTTTGAGGTGGCGCGTAGCAGTTCAAACCGATTGCCATGACTCCAGACGTTGTTGGAGCGGTTCGTATGCCCTTCGATCGTTTCGCCGACGAATATGGTGTTGCTCAAGCCGTCTTTGACGTTGGCGGGGGTGATTGCAGATCGATAAAAGAACATGCCGTTGTTGTTGAGCTTGACCGCATCGCTGATTCCGTATTCCGGGCCGTTGGAACCGAGACTCAAACCGTAGCTGCCGGTCGCCAGCGGGGTCTCAACGCCGTTAATCACCCACTTGCGATAGGTGTCAAACGGTTCGGTCAGGTCGCTGGGGCAGACATAGAACGGGGGGCGAGTTCTCGCCGCGGCGACAATCTCCGGATCGTCTCTCCAGGCTGTGGAAGCCGTCGAGAGGTAGGCGACCTGGTCAAGCTTGAAACGGTCGTACAGGTTCTGCGCTTCCATATGCGGCAGGATGAACAGCAAACCGCTGGCGCCCGAGTTGTCCCAAGGGTCGCCGCTGAGATCGCGGCCCAATCGCCCGGGCGGGAACACTTGGTGCGTGAATTCGTAACTGGCCATGGCCAGCGCGATCTGCTTGAGGTTGTTACCGCACTGCGTGCGGCGCGCCGCTTCGCGGGCGCTTTGCACCGCCGGCAGCAGCAAGGCGATGAGGATGCCGATGATCGTGATCACGACCAAAAGTTCCACCAAGGTAAATGCTTTTTGTTTGCTCATGGCATTCACGTTTGAGAGGCTCGGTACTTGGACACCTACCGTCGACGCATTTTCCGCCGCGCCGCGCACAACAAGCCGAGGAAGGCGATTCCCAGCAGTGCATAACTGGATGGTTCGGGTACAAATGCGGAAACGTAAAGATTATCGAACACCGCGTCGTTGGTGCGGGATTCCAGAGCGAGGTAGTTGGTGCCTTCGCCATCCCACGTAAAGGCATACTTCAGGCCCGCGCCGCCCAGGTCGAGTTGCACGCCATTGACAAACGCCGACAACAAACCGTTGCCACTGGCCGCCGCGTCGGTTTCAACCACGAGTTGTACATTGTAGAACTCCCCGCCTGACGGAGTAACGTCGAATGTTCCAGTGAAGACACTCGCGCCCCCTTCGAACAAATTGAAGCCTCCATTATCTCGAAACAAGATGCCGGCGTCGACATTGCCAAGGGTAACCGCTGGCTGGCCGCCGCCTTGGGTTCGCGTAACAGCCGTGTGACCGAGACTAACGGCGAACCAGTTCGCATCCATTCCAGTATCGGAAGCGTTGGCGACGGGGTTCACGTCGAAGTCAATCGTGAACCCGCCGTGCGCCTCGATGGCCGCGGCGGCTGGGCCTGCCGCAAAATCAACATCGGGAGAAATGGTCAATGACCCTGTGGCAGTATTGTCAAACAAAAGCCGATTCGAAGCGACCGTCACCGCTCCTGTCCCGCCCGTACTGTATGTGGTTGTCGCCAAGAGGCCACTTTGCCGGGAGGCGAGGTCGGCATTCAGCCCCGTCGAGGCGGAGTTGAAGTTGTCCGCCAGCAGCAGGTTGCCGCCCAGTGATTTGGCGAACAGGAAGGCGTCGCCGCCGCGTGGAACGTCACTGATACGAACTTCGTCAACCAATCCGTTCAGGTTGCCACCGCTCACTCGATTTCCAACGCGAAATTCAAGGGATGCCGTATCCAGGTCGCCGTTGAGCGTGGTTGAAAGGATCTGGTTAGCGAACGTCCTGGATCCATCAACCTTCGTCCAATACAACTTCAGATTGTCGGGCGTATCGGCTACCCCGTTGTATGTTGCCGCCACATGGTACCACTCGTTGGCAACGAAGGCTTCAGGCCCGGCGATCGGAATCGTGGTAGAATTATCGTTATCGGTGCCGCCTACGCCGTTTACCTTTACGAAAAGAAGCTCGCCACCGCCGATGCGAAACTGGAAGACCTGGGCCGAACCAGCGTTTGACATCGAGATGATCTGTTGAGTGGCGCTGGTATTCGCTACGTTCACCAAGGCTTCGAACGTAAATGCGCCATCAGAGCCTACCACAGTGGCACTGGAAACGGGGGCACTTTCCAACTCGCTGTTGGCACCGCCACTCGTGTTCGCGGAAGTGCCAAAGCCAGGAAAGGCCGAGGCACTCATTGTGGCGCCGTTAAAGGGAGTGAGATTGAAACTGCCCGAGACACCACTGGCCGGCATGGCCGGCCCCGGATGGGCTTCGTCGAGGTGCCACAGGTGCAGCGTGTTGGCGTCTGCCGAATAGGGGCCGACGATCACCGCCTCGGCCGAATCGACCAGACATGATCCGCCCCACGCAGCCAGCGTCAAGAAAACGCAGGCTGCCGGACGAAATACGCAATATTTTGAGAAACGGCGGTTTGACGCACACATGATAAGACTCCTTCGCGATCGGAAAAGTGTGTTGAGGGTCGCAAGCTTGCTACGTGGATAAAGAATTCTAGGCGGTCTCGGGAAAAGGTCCACTTCATTACTGGTTTGAGACGTCAATGTCGATGAGTGAAATCTTCAAATTGTCGAATGCCGAAGGTTCGTTGCGCGCTTCCAATGAAATGTAATTCGCCGTGAAGCCCGCTTGGGTCGTGTAGTCGATGAACGGCTCGGCCGCGCCGTCGGCATAGACGCGGATCGTCGCCGGTGTTTTGCCGTCAAACTGACGAATGGCCACTTCAATGCGAAAGTGATGTTGCGCCTGGCGGGCGTCGCCCCAGGAAATCGAATGGACCGCGCGGGTTCCGGCGTCGTAGACCACACACTCACCCGAGTCGCGGAAAAGCAACGCTGTCCGTGAGACCACCAGCGGCGTGCCGCCTGACAACTGTTCGTGCTCATCATCAAACAGCACAATCGCTGCCCAGTTACTGTCTTCGCCGACCGTCGCGGTCACCGGGTCGAGGTCGAATTCGACCACGAAGCCGCCCGCCTTGACGATTGCCTGATCCACAAAATTGTGCCGCAGCCCCAACGCGTGCGATCCCATGCCGTCTGTATTCCCCAAAAGCAAGCGATTTCCGGCATCCCCCATGCTTTCCAACTGGCATTCGCCCAGCGTTCGATAAAACAGCGGGGCCAGCAGGCCACGCTGCCGCCCAGTTCTATCCGACCTGGAAGGATTGACGCCGCTGCCGGCAGTAGAAATATCAAACGAGTCGGCAAATAGCAGATCTCCCGGCTGAGCCTCGGCCAATTGCTCCTGCCGCGTCAACAGTCGCCGGACGAACTTTTCTTCGTCGGCCGTCTCACGCGCAACGTCAACGCGGCCGGCGGCGTTCCGCACGAGTCGCAGCCCCGAGCCGGCTTCCACCCGCGTCGGGGAGAACGCCTTCGGCGATCCGACGTCATGCACTTCAACTACCCCATCGAATACGGCAAGCGAAGTCTGATCTTGTTGAACTTCCACCCCAAATTTCGTACCGAGATCGACGAAGTCTGCCATTTTGGTGTGGACCGTGAAGCCGGCGGCCGATGGCGGTACCGTGGCCACGGACTTGCCCATCTGCAACTCGCCTGAGTTGTTGCCGCTGACGGAATATCGACAGGGCCCTTCCAGCACTACCTGAGCCCCGGTGTCGTACTCAATCACCACCATCCCGCCGTGAAGCACAATCGTGTCGTCGTCGAACAGGTCGCGGTTCTGGAAGTTGCCGTTACTAGCGGCGTCGAACGTCGCCTGCTGGGTGCTGCTGATGCGGGCCACGAATTCGGTCGACGGAGTTTCGACGCCCGGTTTGTCGTGATTCGCTCCGGGCACAATAATCGCCATCAGCAGCAACCCGTTCGCAATCACCAGCGCCGATACGATAACCGACAAGGTGATGTAGTGGGACACGAAATCGTAGGCGTTTTCGCCGCATCGCCGCCAAAGGCTCGTGCCGCTCTCGATGGTGGGACTGAAAACCGTCTCATCGCCGCGCGACATCGACCACTCGATCAAGGCGACCGTCGTCAGGTAGTCGGCGACGTACTGCCGCGCCGCCTCGTCGTCAGCCAGCAGGGCGTTGAATTCTGCATTCCGGTCGGCCGGCAGCGTGCCAAGCTCCAACTGCGTCAGATACGGTTCCAGCCGGTCGCGAACTTCTTGGCGATCTTTCATGGCCGGCCCTCCCGCGACATCTTCTCCTCGACGCACTCCATCATGCGATTGCGAAGACGGAACAGTAGTTGCGAAACGGCGGCCTCGCTGCGCCCCTGCTCGCTGGCGATGTCGGCAATCGATACGCCCGGCTGATAGCGTTGCCGCAGCGTCTGGCGGTGCTCGGGCGACAACTGGTCGAGGCATTCTTCCAACATGGCTTGTCGGTCGCCGATTCGCGCGCAACTCTCGGCGGAATTGTCCGCCATCTGGGCCATGACCGCATCGTCGAACACGTGCCGGTCGCCGCTGCGGCGTTTGCGAAAGGCGAGCACTTCGTAATAAGCCACCCGCACGGCCCAGGAGCCGAAATCGGTCCCCGGCTCAAACTCGTCTCGTTTCGTCCACAACACCTGGTTGGTGCTCTGCAACACGTCTTCGGCGTCGGGGGAGTTGAAGACGAGACTACGAATATACGCGTACAACCGCCGCTGCACCGCCGTCAGGCTTTGCACGAAGGCATCGGTTGAAGGGGTGGCGGAGTCGCGCGACATCGCGGGTTCTCGACAGGCAAGACAAGGGCGTCCAACAGGTACACAGTGCGGGGAGGGCCCAATCTAACGCGCCGCAAGCAATAATTCTCGCTTGGGTTGCCCGAAGTGCGAGATAACCCGTTGTGGAGCAAGTGCTTATGCTGAAGAAAGGATTCCCCGCAGATTTGCGGTTTTGCCCCCGTCTGCCTCATTTCCGTCGGAATTTAGAAAAACTATTGACGGCCGGAACTGCATGGATCATAATCTGGGAGTTGGGGATATTGAGACTCATTCTCATGGAGTTTGGTTCTTAGTGTCCTTTCCCGCCTGATGGTGCGGACCTTGCCGGTCCGCTTGAGTCGAGCCACGCCCATGAGCCCAGCCTACACCGTCGAATCGCGCTTGCTCTGCCGTTGTCTGCGAGTTTCCGAAGCGGAACTGGAAGCGGCCAGCAGCTATTGCGACATGGAAACGGTCCGCGACGTCACCGAGCATACCGGCGCCGGCAGCGGCTGCATGGCCTGCCACTGCGCGATCAAAGAGTTCTTAAAGCAGCGCCGCGCACAAGTTGCCGTCTAGCTGGCTGTTAGTGCTCTTCCAGCTCGTGCTCGCCGATCTGCTTGAGGCAGTAGCGTTCGATGCCGATGCGTTCGATCAGATCGAGTTGCGTTTCGCACCAGTCGACGTGCTCCTCGCTTTGCACCAGAATCTTTTCCACCAGGTCGCGGCTGCCGCCGTCCTTGAGCTGCAGGCAGAGGTCGACCGTGGCGTTGTAGTGGTCGACGCCGTTCTTTTCCAACTTCAGATCGTTCTCAAGTTGCTCCTTCACGTCGCCGCCGACACGGATCACATCGTAGCGGGCGATCTCCGGTACTCCTTCCAGGAACAGAATCCGGTCGATCAACCATTCGGCGTGCTTCATCTCGCCGATCGATTCGCTGTAATGCTTCGCCGCCAGTTTGTCCAAGCCCCAGTTCTTGCACATCTTGGCCTGACAAAAATACTGGTTGATCGCCGTAAGTTCGATGGTCAACGCGTCGTTGAGTGCGTCGATCACTTGCTGGTTGCCTTGCATCGGGCGTAGGTCTCCGACCTGTGGGCAAAATGGAACGGCCAAGCGGCCATCAAAAGCGTCAACCAAAAGTCTAAACCATTGCGACAGTCTTCGACAAGGACCATGGTCGTTTCCGCTATAATTGTAGTGCCCCCGCACGGAACAGGAGAATTGCGATGACCGATGCCATGTCTGATACGACCGCACATGTCGAGGAAGTCGAAATTA
>JBGTJT010000694.1:0-7523 GCA_041744995.1 Pirellulales bacterium
GAATCGGCGCGGCGACCTGCACGTGCGACAGGCCGTCGAGTAGCCGCGGAAAGAGCACGCCCGCCGACGCGTTGGGACGCTGAAACAGCGGCGCGAAGGCCAGCACCGCTTGCTCCTCGTCGCCGGGCGGATCGAGCACCAGCAGCTCCGCAAATTGCTCGAGCGCCTCGTCGTTACCTATTTCAGTTAAACACTTTAGGAGCTGGAACCGGGTGCCGCTCTCCGCCCCCATGTGCTGGTAAACGGAGGTGATCCGCGGCACCAGATCGGGGTTTTCGGGCCACGGGCAATCGTCGCTCGCTCGGCACTCCGCGGCGATCGCCTGGCAGCCTCGCCACAGCAACTCAAGCACCGCGGCGACCGTTTGCGGCGACTCCTGTTCGAGCCGCCGCGCGTCGTGTGCGACCAGCGCGTGCAGCATGGCGTCGAGCGCGTCGGCGGTCACTTGCGACACCTGTTCGCGGCGGGCCAACTGGTCGGCTTGCGCGGCGAGCGCGGAGCGCGCGGCGGGATCGAGTTGAGAGATTTGGTCAAGTGTGGCGAGGAATTGGTCGACTGGATTTGTCATTAGGTTTGGCGCGCAACGAGGTGAAAGCGAGATGGATATGGAGAGCGGCGACGAGTCCATCGTAAGGCTTGAGGCGACGACTGGCGAGCAGCGACGAAATCGGCGGGTGAAAATCTTGTGCGATTTTTGATTGTGACAGCAAATTCGTCTTGACGAAAGTTAGGCGAAGTTGGTTCAATGCGCGAAGCTTCATAATTAAGTGAAGCATGCGGAGTGAAGTAAGGAAGCCATGAAGAGTCGACTGGGCACTTCACGCGACCACTCGCTTCGTGCTACATTACGGCACGCAACGAATTGAGTTTCGGCTGCGTGTTGCAATGGGTCGAGTGGAACTCGACGACCGGCAAGCGGTGCTTGCCACCTGTTAAGGAATGCTTTCCCTCTTCGGGCGCTCGGGGAAAGCGACAACGACAACGAGTGCCCAGTTTCTCGGGAGCCAAACAAATGGCGACTAAGAAGAAGGCCGCGAAGAAGGCGGCTCCGAAGAAGACGGCGGCCAAGAAATCGACGAAGAAGAAGGCCGCGAAGAAGGCTGCCCCCAAGAAGGCAGCGAAGAAGTCGACCAAAAAGAAGGCCGCCAAAAAGGCAGCTCCGAAGAAGGCCGCAAAGAAGTCGACCAAGAAGAAGGCCGCCCCCAAGAAGGCCGCCAAGAAGAAGACCGCCAAGAAGGCTTAAGTAGCCTGCTTGTCCCCCTAGGGCAATCACGACTAGGGCGAACGCGGCGCCGCAAACTTCGCGGTTCCAACATGAATACAACGAGAAAGGCCGACACCAGCCACAGGGCCGGGTCGGCCTAACGTTTGCGCCAGTTGCCAAAAGTCGTTGCATCTGCTAGGGTTACATGCTCAATGCAGTGATTGTCGGTAGGACGGGGTCGTCGGTAGGCAGCGTTTGCTGTCTCAGCCGGCGGGAGCGAATCGCCTCGGTCCTTGTTGTCAGCAAGTAAACAAGTTTCCTGGTGGTTCCTTCCATTTCTGAGCAAAAACCCTCGATTAGCTTCGACGAACTCAATCTTTCCGACAGCATGCGCGAGGCCTTGGCGAAGGCCGAGTACACCACCGCCACGCCGGTGCAGGCGGCGCTGATCCCCTTGGCGCTGGCCGGCAAGGACGTATTAGGCCAGGCCCGCACCGGGACCGGCAAGACGGCCGCCTTTGGCATTCCGCTGTTGGAGATGATCGACGCCCGCGCCACCAGCAGTCCGCAGGCTCTGGTGCTGGTTCCCACCCGAGAACTGGCCGTTCAGGTCCGCGACGAATGCCAGAAGCTAGGGCAAGGCAAGAAGACCAAGGTGATCGCGGTCTACGGCGGCAAGCCGATCCGCAAGCAGATCGACCAACTGCAGCGCGGCGCGCATCTGGTCGTCGGCACGCCCGGCCGCGTGATCGACCTGATCGGGCGCGGCATCCTGATCCTCGACGGGCTGACCCACGTGGTGCTCGACGAAGCGGACCGCATGCTCGACATCGGCTTTCGTCCCGACATCGAAAAGATCCTGCGGCAATGTCCCACGCAACGGCAAACCTTGCTGCTTAGCGCCACCGTGCCGCCGCCGGTCGAGCGGCTTGCACAGCGGTACATGCAAAACCCCGAGTCGCTCGATTGTTCGTCCAAGGAAATTTCCGGCGATACGATCGAGCAGTTTTATTTCACGGTCGATCAAGACCGCAAGGCGGGCCTGCTTCTGCGACTACTGGAACGCGAGAAGCCCGAGCAGGCAATCGTGTTTTGTCGCACCAAGGCGGGCACCGACCGCACGTTCCGCCGGTTGGAGAAGAAGATCGGCAGCGTCGGCTGCATCCACGGCGACCTGCCGCAAACCACGCTCGACCGGGTGATGAAAAGCTTCCGCGCTAAGGAATTAAAAATCCTGGTCGCCACCGACGTGGTCGGCCGCGGCATCGACGTGACCGGCGTGTCGCACATCGTCAACAACGACATCCCCAGCTTCTGCGACGACTACGTCCATCGCGTCGGCCGCACCGGACGGATGGGCCGCGAGGGAGTGGCGTACACGTTCGTCACACCGGAGGAAGGGGCCGAGCTGACCCGCATCGAAATGCGAATCAATCGCGTGCTCAAGCGGGCGGAAATCGAAGGCTACGAAGCCACCAAGCCGATCATTCCGCCGGAAGAGAAAAAGCCCGAGGACGCCCCGAAGAAAGGCCCCGGAGCACGCACGCGACGGATACGACGGGCGCTGTAGATTTCGGATTTCGGATTTCAGATTTCAGATTGGCCAACTCTCGGTCGATCATCGCCACGACGGCTGGTTCATTGATGTACTGTCGGCGGGCTACTTCCCATTTAAGTCGTTCAGCCGACATCGGACCTTTTTCCGCTACGATCTGCCGCGCCAGCATCTCCCGCGTCCACTGAAACATAGCCGCGCACCTCTGGATCCGTTCGACCGGAGTCAAGGCGTCCATGCGGTCTCGATAGGGTTGCTCGATGTCGGGCTCCACTTGCTTTACTCCACAACAATCTTTGCTATCCTGCTGCGCCCCTGGCGGGCGCTTTCCGGTTCATTATAGAGGCCGCTCCGCGCGGCGACACCACATATTTACGGTGCCATGCCCACGCGCAGTTTACGAAGCATGGGCATGTGAAGCGAAGTCCGGGCATGCCCATGACTGGCAACTCGCAAGGTCGACAGCAGATCGAGAAACGACCCGATCTGTTGTTCCCAGTCGTGGGCATGGCACCCAACCCGGATTCTTCGTCGTCACAAAGCACTTGCGGCTTTCCTTGGCGCCAACCGGAGGCTAGCGCCGTGGCGGCTGATGTTCGAGGGCTTTTTTTCACACGCTCACACCGGCCCTCGACGGAAAATTACTGCCCGTGGGGGAATAAATCGACGCTGTCGCGCGTCTCACCTAATAGACCGAATTACAACCAGCACGAAACCGAGGCGGGAGGTGCGCGATGCGGTGGGGATTGTTCTGCACGTTAGTATTGCTCTGCGGATGCGGCCAGGCTTACCAAAATGCTCGTAGCGAAGCGAAGTTTGCGGCCGCGGATTCGGTCGCCGAAGGCTCCGATTCGGGCTACTCCGATGGCTCCACTTTCACGCGCGCAATCCCCCAGCGGAAGGTCATCTACAACGCCTCGATCGACTTGGTGGTCAAGGACTTCGCGCCGCTGGAGAGCGAGATACCAAAGCTGGTCAAGGAGGCCGGCGGCTTTCTGGCCGACGTCTCGATCAACCGCACCCAAGGGCGGCAGCTCAGCGGCACCTGGCAAGCCCGCATTCCGGTCGACCGTTTCGAGGCGTTTCTGGACGATGTGTCCGCACTCGGCATCCCGGAGAATCGCCGCCAGACGGCGCAGGACGTGACCGAGGAGTTCGTCGATCTGGAAGCCCGCATCGCCAATCAGAAGCGGCTGGAGGAACGCATCGTGCAACTGCTCGATTCGTCGAGCGATGAGATCAAGGATGTGATCGAGGTCGAGCGCGAGCTGGGCCGGGTGCGCGGCGAGATCGAGCAGATGCAGGGCCGGCTTCGCTACCTCACCAACCGCACCGACCTGACCACCATCACCATTTCCGCTCGCGAACAGCGCGACTACGTGCCGCCGGCGACGCCAAGCTTCACCGGCCGGGTGGGCGACGCCTGGGCCAACTCGCTGCTGGAACTACAGCGTTTCGGCGCCAACGTGGCGGTCGCGCTGGTCTATGCCGCGCCTTGGCTGCTGCTGTGGGCCATCGTGCTCTCCGTGCCGCTGTTGTTCATCTGGCGGCTGATCCGCAAGTCACGCGCCCCGCGAGCGACCTGACGCGATGCGACCTGACGCCATGGCTTGAATTCACGCCGCAAATGGTTCCTAATGGTGGTTTCCACTGAACGAACCAGCGCGAGCGAGGAGTTCCAGCGATGAAGGTTGATTGGCAGGGCGTATTTCCGGCGGCGACGACACAGTTCCACGAAGACGAGTCGCTCAATCTCGAAGCGACCCTGAAGCACCTCGACGTCATGATCGACGCCGGCGTCCACGGCATGATCATGCTCGGAACCGTGGGCGAAAACTGCTCGCTCGATTACGACGAGAAATTGGAAGTACTCAAACGGACCGTCGAGCATATCGACGGTCGCGTGCCAGTGCTCACCGGCGTGGCCGAGTACACCACGCGGCTCGCCTGCCGCTTTGCCAAGGACGCGCAGCACATTGGCGTCGACGGCCTGATGGTGCTGCCGGCGATGGTCTACAAGAGCGACGCCCGCGAGACGATGGCCCACTTCCGCACGGTGGCCGCCGCCAGCGAGTTGCCGATCATGGTCTACAACAACCCGGTGAGCTACAAGGTCGACATTACGCCCGAGATGTTCGCCGAACTGGCCGACGTGCCGTCGCTGGTGGCGATCAAGGAATCATCGGAAGACGTTCGCCGCTTGACCGATCTGCGCAACGCGGTGGGTGATCGCTACATTCTATTCTGCGGCGTCGACGACGTGGCGCTGGAGAGCCAGATGCTTGGCGCGACCGGCTGGATTTCCGGGTTGGTCAACGCCTTCCCGGCCGAGAACCGCCTACTGTGGGATCTGGCGACCGCCGGCAATTACGCCGAGGCATTGAACATCTATCGCTGGTACATGCCGCTGCTGCATCTCGATACCGACGTGAAGCTGGTGCAGTACATCAAGCTGGCGGTGCAGGAGTGCGGCTACGGCAGCGAGAAAACCCGCGCCCCAAGACTGCCGCTGGTCGGGGAAGAACGCGAACGGGTATTGAAAATCATCCGCGAAGGCATCGCCAACCGGCCCAACACCACCGCCGTGGCGAGCTGATTCAACGCAATCCGCATCCCGCATTCCCCATTCCGCATTGGATCAACCATGCCCACCTCCACCCACGTCGCCACGCAACCGATTCTGATCGACGGCCAATGGCGCGACAGCGTTGCCGAAGATAACTTCCAGGCGATCAATCCCGCCACCAAGGAGCCTTTGCCTAGCGTCTATCCGGTAAGTAGCTGGGACGACTGCGACGCGGCGCTGGCCGCCGCGGCCGAGGCGTTTCTCGAACTGCGAACCATGCCGGGCAGTCAGATCGCGAACTTTCTGGACGCCTACGCCAAGCAAATCGAAGCCCGCGCTGACGAACTGGTCGAGATGGCGCATCTGGAGACTGCGTATCCGATCACGCCGCGACTGAAAGACGGCGAACTGCCGCGGACGCTCGACCAACTGCGGCAGGCGGCGGCAGCCGCCCGGGAAGGTTCCTGGCGGCGGCCGGTGATCGATGCAGCCAATAACATCCGCAGTTGCCTGGCGCCAATCGGGCCGGTGTGCGTGTTCGGACCGAACAATTTTCCGTTCGCCTTCGGCAGCGTCTCCGGCGGCGACTTCGCGGCGGCGATCGCCGCCGGCAACCCGGTGATCGGCAAGGGGCATCCCTCGCATCCCGGCACCACCCGCATCTTCGCCGAGGCGGCGCTGGCGGCCATCAACACCGCCAACATGCCGCCGGCCACCGTGCAGATGATCTACCGCACCAGCCACGCCGACGGCGCCCGGCTGGTGAGTGATCCGCGGATGGCGGCGACCGGCTACACTGGCAGCCGCTCGGCGGGACTGAAGCTCAAGCAGGCTGCCGACTCGGCGGGCAAGTTGATCTACCTGGAACTCTCCAGCGTCAACCCGGTGGTGATCCTGCCCGGCGCACTGCGCCAGCGGCAGGACGAGGTGGTCGAGCAGTTCGTCGGCAGTTGCCTGATGGGCAGCGGCCAGTTCTGCACCAATCCCGGCCTGGTGATTCTGCTGGCGGGCGAAGCGAGCGAGTCGTTCATCCAGGCGGTCGCCGACAAGTTCGCCGCCGCTCCGGTCGGCACGCTATTGGCCGCCGGCGTCGAGTCGTCACTGACCGCCGGCATCCAGACTCTTCAGGACGCCGGCTGCCAACTGCTGCTGGGCGGTCAGGCCGGCGCAGGTCGTGGTTGCAGCGTGAGCAACACACTACTGCGGACCAGCGGCGAGCGGTTCCTGGCCGATGCGGAAACGATGCAAACCGAGATGTTCGGCAACGCCTCGCTGCTGGTGGTCGCCGCCGACCTGCGGCAAGCGGTCGAGATTGTCGAGCACTTGGAGGGCAACCTCACCGGCTGCATCTACTCCGACAGCGGCGGCGCGGACGACGCCGCCTACGAAGAGATCGCCCCGCCGCTGCGACACAAGGTGGGACGTCTGATCAACGACAAGATGCCAACCGGCGTGGCGGTCTCGCCGGCGATGAACCACGGCGGCCCCTACCCGGCGACCGGGCATCCGCACTTCACCGCGGTCGGCATCCCGGCAGCCATTACCCGGTTCACCGCCCTGCACTGCTACGACAACGTGCGACAGCAGCGGTTGCCAGAATGCCTGCGGGATTAGGGGTCAGGTTTCAGGGGTCAGGTTTCAGAAGCTGTGAAAAAACCGGCATCAACAATCAGCCGGAGGGCGCTAGCCCCCGGTTAGCGTCAAAGAACCGGCCGCTAGCGCGGTGCGGCTGATGTTGTGGTGGCGACCTCATGCGTCGCTTCCATATTTTTACAGCCTCTCAGGTTTCAGGTTTTGCTTCAGTCCGCTGAATCGCTGCCACATGCCACATACAACATGCCAAGTGATCGATTCCCACACCGGCGGTGAGCCGACGCGGGTGATTGTCTCTGGCGGGCCGGAACTGGGCGCGGGGCCGCTGGCCGAACGGCGTGAACGGTTTGGCCGCGACTTCGATGCGTTTCGCAGGGCCGTCGTTAACGAACCGCGCGGCCATGACGTGCTGGTCGGGGCGCTGTTGGTGCCGCCCCATGATCCGAGCTGCGATGCCGGGGTGATCTTCTTCAACAACGTCGGCTATCTCGGCATGTGCGGGCATGGGGCGATCGGCGTGGTCGCCACGCTGGCCCACCTGGGTCGACTGTTGCTCGACTCTCCGAGTCGAGAGGCGGTGCTAAAGCTGTCTCCGTCGCGAACAA
>JBGTJT010000695.1:0-4132 GCA_041744995.1 Pirellulales bacterium
CCGCAGCGGACTGGGACGCAACGTCGTGACCAAGCTGGCGGAGGCCGACGCCTTCGCCTCGCTGGCGGTCGATCGCCGCGCCGCTCTGTGGAATGCGCTGGGACAGGAACGGTCCGCCCGTGAGATGCCGCTGTTCGAGGCCTGCCACGAAGAGGACGACGCCTGCGACGCCCTGCCGGCCATGCGCCTGCAAGAGCAAGTGTGGGCCGACTACACCGCCACCGGCATGTCGCTGAAAGCGCATCCGCTTTCTTTCCTGCGCGAGGAGCTGAACGAGCTGGACGTCGTCACCGCTCAAGGGTTGCAGCGGCGGCCGAACAACCGTCCGGTGCGAGTGGCGGGCATTGTGTTGCTAAGGCAGCGGCCGAGCACCGCCCGCGGCATCACCTTCGTGACGCTGGAAGACGAAACCGGCACGGCGAACCTGGTGGTCAAGCAGGACGTATGGGAGCGGTTCCGCCGCGTGGCCCGCACGGCCAGCGGCCTGATCGCCCACGGCCGCCTGGAGCGCAAGCAGGGGGTGATTCACGTGGTGACGCAGCGGCTGGAAGATCTTTCCGAACGCATCGGACAACTACGCAGCCAATCGCGGGATTTTCGGTAGCTAAACCAGAATCTCTTTGATCACGTGGCCATAGACGTCGGTCAGCCGGATGTCGCGTCCGCTGAAGCGGAACGTCAACTTGGTATGGTCCACTCCCAACAGGTGCAGCATGGTGGCGTGCAGATCGTGAATTTCCAGCTTGTCGCGCGCCACTTTGTAGCCGTACTCGTCCGTCTCACCATACGTGACGCCTCCCTTGACGCCGCCGCCGGCCATCCAGAGGGAGAACCCGAACGGATTGTGGTCGCGGCCGTTGCTGCCTTGGGCGAACGGCGTGCGGCCGAATTCACCGGTCCAGACCACCAGCGTTTCGTCCAACAAGCCGCGCTGCTCCAGGTCGGTCAACAGGGCGGCAATCGGCTGGTCGACCGCTCGGGCGTTGTTCTCGTGCCCGTTCTTCAAGTCAGAGTGCTGATCCCAGCGGTCGCCGGAGACATTCGGGCAAGTCAGCTCGATAAAGCGGACGCCCGTCTCCACCAGGCGGCGGGCAAGCAGGCACTGCCGGCCGAATATCTTGGTCGGATCGTAAGAGTGATTCAGCCCGTACATCTCCCGAGTGGCTTCCGTCTCTTGCGCCAAATCGGTTAAATGCGGCACGGCCGTTTGCATTCGCGCCGCCAGTTCGTAGTTGGCGATGGCCGACTCCAAGGCGTCGACGCGTCCCATCCGCTCCAGCGACTGCTGATCGAGCTTGTTCATCAGCGCCATCTTACGGCGCTGCAGCTCGGGTTTCGGCTCTTGCGGACGCACGTTCGAGACCGCCGGGTCGCGGGCGCCAAACACCGAAGCCTGATAGGTCGCCGGCAGGAAGCCGCTGTTGAAGTTGTCCAGCCCGCCGGGCGGCGTCAGGCCGCCATTGAGCACGATGAACCCCGGCAGATCGCGGCATTCGCTTCCCAGGCCGTAACCGACCCAGGCGCCCATGCTGGGGCGACCTTGCAGACCGTGGCCGGTGTGCAGGAAATAATTGGCGTTGGTGTGTTCGGGAAAGTTCGACGTCATCGAACGTATCACGGCCAGTTTGTCGACGTGCTTGGCCACGTGCGGGAACAGCGAACTGACCGGGATGCCGCTTTCGCCATACTGCTGGAATTTCCAAGGGCTGGCGAGCGTGTTGCCGATATTGTTGAACTGCGTCGGCTCGATCTTGTCGCCGAACGGCTTGCCGTTCTCCTTGTCCAGTCGCGGCTTGGGATCGAAGGTGTCGACCTGCGAGGGGCCGCCGTCCATGTACAAAAAAATCACCCGCTTCGCCTTCGGCGTGTGATGCGGCTGCCGCGGCTCGAAGGGGTTAAGTGACGGCGCGCTCTCAGCGGCGCGGCCTTCGCCGTGCCACAGCGCGGCCAGCGCGACCGCGCCGAACCCCGTGGCGGCTTGCGCGAGCATGTCGCGACGGGTAAGAGGGGCGGGTGCGATTTGTCGGCAAGGGAATAACATGGTCGTCCTACTCCAGCGCACAGGCGCTTTGGCTAGTCGATGTAAATAAATTCTTTGAGATTGAAAACCACGTGGCACAGATCGGTCCACACGCGCGGATCCTGGGGCCACTTATCCTCGGCAATTCCGTACAACTCAGCCTGCTCTTTGAGGAACTGATAGGCGTCGGTGCGTTCCGTTTCGCTAGGCGCCCGACCCAATCCCTGCAGGTAGATGCTCTCAATCTGGTCTTCCACGTCCGCGCCTCCGTCGGCGAGGATTTGCTTGGCCCAGCGTTCGGCTTGTCCCACGACAAACGGATCGTTCATCAGGATCAGCGCCTGCGCCGGCACGTTCGACGTATTCCGTTGCCCCACCGCGTTGAAGGGAATCGGCGTGTCGAAGGCGAGCATCATCGGCGAAAGGAAATTGCGGCGGACTTTGATATACACGCTCCGCCGGCCATCGCCGTCGAGCGGACCGCTGCCGCCCGGCCGACCGCGGCCGGTCATGAACTCGGTCAGATGCACTTCCACCGGAGGTCCGCCCACCGACGGATTGAGGCGCCCCGACACCGCCAGCATCGAGTCGCGAATCACCTCGCCTTGCAGGCGACGAATCCGCATGCGGTGCAACAGCAGATTGGCCGGGTCCGCCTTCTCGGCGGATGCCTCCGGCTTGCTCGACATCATGTAGGTGCTGCTGAGCATAATCTGGCGAATCATCTGTTTTTGCGACCAGCCCTGCTCCATGAACTGCACCGCCAAATGATCGAGCAATTCCGGATGCGTCGGCCCCTGGCCGAGTACGCCAAAATTATCGACGCTCTGCACAATGCCGCGACCGGTCAAGTGGTGCCATAGCCGATTCACAATCACCCGCGATGCAAACGGATTGCCGGGGTCGACCATTTGGCGGGCCAGTTCCAACCGGCCGCTGCCTTGCTTCGGCGGCTGCTGATCCTCTCCTGCGATGGCGACCAGCATCTGCCGCGGCGCGGGTTCGCCAAGGTTCTTGTGACTGCCGCGAATCAACACGTGTTCGTCGACGCCCGAGCCGTCCATCATGCCCATGGCGGTTCGCGATTCGCGGACGATCTTGCTTGCGGCGGCCTCCTGTTTCGCAAGAAATGACGAGGCGATTTCCTTGATACGCGGATCATCCATCGCAGCGCCGAACTGCGGCAACGACTGCACGATCCAGTCGGCAATCACCGCCCGCGACGTCGCCTGATCCCCTTCGGCGAGCCGGTCTTGCTGCATCGCCTCGGCAACCTCCATAAACAACGCTTGATGCCGCCGGGCGAGTTCCACCAGAGACCCCGGCGGTTCGTGCCGCACATACGCCGCCAGGGCGTCGCCGGCATCCGACGAAGGAATCGGGGGAGACGTTTCACTTTGGACGACCTTCAGCACCACGAAATGGTTGTCGCCGTCGGGAGTGATCTCCAGGTGTGCGTTGTGCCCCGCGTAATCCGGCAGGTGGATCCGCACCGCCTGCACTTTGCCGCCGGTGTCGAAATCTCGCACGATGCCGCCGTGCAGCGGACCTTGCACCACGCGATGCGAATCGACGACCATCGCCACCTTTCCCTTGCCCGCAACGACGAGCCACACCGGCCGCTGGTCTACGTCAAACGTCGGCGTGTGCAGCGTCCTGCCGGCGCGATAATACCCAAACTTGCCGGGGTCTTGCTCGGTCCCGCCGGCGATTTTCAAGCCAAAGAAGGCAGCGTCCCGATAAGCGCCTCCCACTGTATGCAAAGACTCAATCGGCCGGTCGGAAGACTTGCCCCACTCCACGTCGCCCGGAGCCCGCGGCCGGAGATGGAACGAATGCCCCTCCTGCCCGTAATAATCGGTCGGCCGCGTGTAGTCGATCACAACGTCGGTGTCCGCCGATTCCGCAGGTTGCCCGCCGTGCCGCTCGACGAACTGCGCCGCCTGCTGCTGGGCGAATTCGGCCTCCTCGGACTTCGCATCAAGCGCCACCTTCGCCCACAGGTGCAGCGGATGGGCCGCGTCCTGCCGGGCTTGCGTCACGGCAGTGGTCCACTTGGCAAGCAGCGCCGCATCGAGCTTGCGGGCGGTGGCCACCTTGTCGATCGTCGCC
>JBGTJT010000696.1:0-2375 GCA_041744995.1 Pirellulales bacterium
GTTTTCTCAAGCTGCTCGATCTGCGCGTCGACCTGGTCGACGCTCAACTCGCCCCGGTGCTGATGGTTCAGTTGTGCCACGCCACGCAACTGCAGAAGCTGCCTTTGCTGCCGCAGCCAAGCCGCCCCAATGAGGCCGACCACTTGCGGTCCGGTCGCTTGCTGGCCGGCAAAATCGACCTGATTCAAGGTCGCCAGGCTGGTGGCTGCTTCCTGCATCTGCCGGTCGAGGGCGGCGATGTCGGGGGCCAGTTGTTCGGCCGCGGCGGCCGACGCCTCTTGCGCGGCGCCCTGCCAGGCCGCGACCCATTCGTCGTAGAACTTGCGAAACTCCTCCTTGAACGGCGTCAGCCGTCGCTGGTAACTGCCGTCGCCCAGCCACCAGACTCCGGCGATTTCGACCGGTTCGCGGATTTGCGTCAGCAGATGGCCCGCTCGACGATAATCCTTTTCTCTTCGCCAGCGAGCGATCGCTGGCAATTCTCGGACCTGCCGATCCAGCATGCGATCGGCAGCCTGGATGCCTGCTTCGACCTTGCGGCGGGTCTTTTGGTCGTTGTACATCGCTTTCGCGATGTCGGTGACTTCCTGGGTATAGGCTTGAACGCGGTAACCAATGTCCGCGCCTAAGTCCTCTCTCCAGAATCGCAGGTTGTAGCCCACCTGATCGAGTTTCACGATCGCGCGCCACACGTTCTCCAGATCGCGGGTGACGATTTTATCCAACTGGCCGGCGGCGAATTGCTCACGGATCGGCGCCAGGCCTTGGCGAATCTGGTCGTCGTAGGCTTGCGCCTTGGCGGCTTCCGAGTACACCTCGCTGAACTTTTTTAGGCCCTGGTCCAACACCAGCGGCAACAGCATGTCTGGCTCGGTGTTGCTGGGGCCGTTGCCACAGGCGGCGGGCGCGGCAAGCCAGACAATCAGCAAGAGCGCGGCAAGTCGAACTACGATGTGGTGGCCGAAGTGCATGATGACAGTGGATCTTGTTCGTGGGCAAAAGAATGTGACCAGGAATTTGGAACAGGAGGGAACAGAGAGAACGAAGAGAAGGATTCTCCATCGTCTCCTGTACCCTCAGTGTACTCAACATCGCTGACAGCTAGCGTCGCCATCATTGCAGTTGTCGAGTGTTGTGAGCAACATACAAAATGGAACCACTGAATTTGTCCTTTCAGGCAACAGAGCGGATCAGAGTCAACAGAGAATGAATTCCTTTGTTTTCTCCGTTTCCTCCTGTTCCAACTGCCCTGGCAGCCCCTTAAAGCCCTGCCCCTATGTCCCGTCGATCCATTCCGCCTCGAAGTTGCCGGTGACGTCGATTGTTTCGGGCGATCCCACGGCGCGCAGCTTGCCGCGAATCTCGCCGCGAAGCTTGCCGTTTTGCTGCTCGGTGATCTCCAACTGAATGCCGTCGGCGCCGGCGTTCTCGTAGACTGCTCCGCCGCTTTGCAACTGCGCGAACATCACCGCCGGCGTGCTTTGCCCGACCAGCGCTTCGGGCGTTTCGCCGGCGACGCGGGCGGAGAGCAGGAAACTGGGAAAGTCCTCTTCCGCCGGAGTTTGATAACTCGTGATTTTGAGTATGACCGGACCGTTCGGCGGCAACTTGATCCATCGGGCGTAGCCTTCGCGTGCCTGGGCCGCCGGATCGAAGTCGAACTCCATTGCGATCGCTGCAGGCTCCTCGACCACTTCGACCGGTTCCTTGGCGTCTACCGCGCGGCGCTTGGCCGGCCGCTCGCGTTTGGCGGCCTGGTTGGGCGTTGGTTCTTCCTCGCCATTGAGCAAATCGCACCCGGCGCCGCAGGCCAGACCGGCGAGCAGCAACAGCAACCCCAAAAAGGACGTTCGACGCATGGGAACTAGACGGCTAGGTGGAGGAGCGAAATGCGGGACGGGCAAACTGGAAACGGGATATCCCTATTAAAAGCGGAAATCGATCCGATGGCAAGATTTGAGTCGGTTTACTTCTCCGCAGGCCGCCCTAAACGATGCGCCGGAAAGGTGATTCCGGCAAGCATCTCAGCGGGGCAAACCCCGGGAGGATCACCGCGATTATTCAGCCGCGACGACTTCGACGTGTGAGGATGGTTTCGACGCCGCGAGTTCGGCGGGGAATTCCAGCAGCAGATTGCCGCGAATTCGCTCGAGTACGCCCCGTTGGTAGAAATAGCCTTGCCAATTGTGGTTGCGACCTAAGTAGCAAGCGGCATCGAATTGATCGAATTGGCTGGCGAATTTGCCCAACTGGCTGGGGGCAACGCCAACCGACCCCAATGCCGGCGGGCCATGGCCGCCGCGATAGACGAAGCGAAACAAATTGAGCACCCGATCGGCCGAATTGCGCACCACCAGCATCCGCTCGGTTGTTGG
>JBGTJT010000697.1:0-7982 GCA_041744995.1 Pirellulales bacterium
CGCCTCCGCGCCGCCGGCGAGCCAGACCGAGCCGGAAAAAGAAACGCCGCTCCGCGAGGCGAAGCAGCGTCCCGAATGGCGTCCGTATCGGTAGGTGAAAGCCCTTTTCTTTACCGACAAGTCGGACTCTTGCCAGCTAGCCGGGAAGCGGTTTTATTACGCTTTGCCACTAGCTGGAAAACTTTCGCTCCAGCCGCACAAGGCGACTGGGGGCGCAAGCGTTGATGTTGCGCAGTCCCGTCTGCCGCTGCTTTTGGCCAACGGCCAAACTCACCGTAGCCAGGGGCAACGCCCCTGGAAGTGGCTTACAACAGTCCGCCGAGCTTGCTGATCAGGTCGACGGTGCGGCAGCTATAGCCCCACTCGTTGTCGTACCAGGAGAGAATCTTCAGCATGTTGCCGCCGATCACTTGGGTAAAATCCCCCACGAAGATCGAGCTGTGCGAGTCGCCGATGATGTCGGTCGAGACGATCGGATCGAGCGTGTAGGCTAGGATGCCTTTCAGAGGCCCCTCAGCCGCTGCCTTCATGGCGGCGTTGACTTCCTCGGCCGTCACATCGCGAGCCATCTCGGCGGTCAGGTCGACGGCGCTGCCGGTGGTCACCGGCACTCGCAAGGCAAAGCCGGTCAGCTTGCCTTGCAGATCGGGAATCACCAGTCCCACGGCCTTGGCGGCGCCGGTGGTGGTCGGAATGATGTTCTGCGCCGCCGCCCGACAGCGGTACAGATCGCTGTGCGGCTGATCCTGCACGTTTTGATCGTTGGTGTAGGCGTGTACGGTGGTCATCAGTCCCTTGACGATGCCGAACTTCTCATGCAACACCATGGCGACCGGCGCCAAGCAGTTGGTGGTGCAACTGGCATTGGAAACACAGTGCATGTCGGCGGTCAGCTTGTCGTCGTTGACGCCCAGCACGCAGGTCAAATCGGCGCCGTCCTTAGCCGGTGCGCTGAGCACGACCTTCTTGGCGCCCGCCTTCAGGTGCGTGTCGTAGCCCGGCTTGTCGGCGGTCGCCCTGGCGGTGAAGATGCCGGTGCTTTCCACCACGATATCTACGCCCATCTTGCCCCACGGCAGTTCGGCCGGATTGCGGTGGGCCAGCGCGGCGATCTTCTTGCCGTTGACGGTCAAATTATCGTCGTCAAACTCGACCGTTCCGTTGAAACGGCCGTGAATGCTGTCGTACTTGAGCAGGTTGGCCAATGTGCGGTTGTCGGTCAGGTCGTTGACGGCGACCACCTCGAACTCGTCGGGCCGTGAAATCAGATTGCGAAAGGTCAGCCGCCCGATGCGTCCGAAACCGTTGATTGCTACTTTAATTGCCATGAATTTTCTCCTCGCTGTTGAACCGGACAAGCATGCCCGACTTCCTCGATCGGCTGCTGGTCCCTTGCTTCGCTTGTTCCCAATTTTCCAGAGAACAAATTATAATGCTGCCTGAATCGCGTCACTAGGGGGCGAAACGAGGCGATGCGAACCCCTTTACTTCCATCCGGCACGCCACCGCTGACACCAAGGGCCGCACTCCATGCCTCGTCCACATTGGCAACTTCCACGCGGGGTAACGCGCGGGCTGTGGGAATATACCCGCAGTCCCCGCATCGCCGACGACTACGACGACTATTTTGCGTTCACGCAACTATTCGAGTTCGACGAGGCGGTGCTGGCGGCCAATTTCGCTCCCCCTTGCCTGGTGGCCGATCTCGGCTGCGGTACCGGCCGCGCGTTGGTGCCGCTTTGTCGCCGCGGCGGCACGGGTCTGGCCGTCGATTTATCGCCGCACATGCTGCGGATCGTGCAGGAGAAAGCAGACGTCGAAGGGCTCGACATCGACTGCCTGCAAGCCAATCTGGTGGAACTCGGTTGCCTGAAGGACGACTCGGTCGATCACGCCATGTGCATGTTCAGCACACTTGGGATGATCGAAGGCCGCCTGGCGCGGCAGCAGTTCCTGCGGCACGTGCGGCGCATCGTGCGGCCGGGCGGACGCTTCGTGCTGCACGTCCACAATCTGTGGTACAACCTTTTCGACTATTCCGGCCGGCCGTGGCTGGCCCGCCATGTGCCGCGCGTGCTGCTGGTCCGCGACGTGGAACTGGGAGACAAGCAATACACCTACCGCGGCATCCCGAACATGTACCTGCATGTGTTCACCAAGCATCAGCTCAAGCGGGCGTTGCACGCGGCCGGCTTTCGCATTCGCGAGTTCATTCCGCTCGATACGACCCGCCAAAAACGCTTGCGGTGCAGTTGGCTGCTGCCACGGGTGCGGGCCAACGGCTGGATCGTGGTCTGCGAGTGACGCGATTGGGGCGCCGGTGCAACCAGGGATCGCGCTGCGCATCCTTTGGGGGGCATGGTTGAGCTTCAGGCGGCTGAGAGGCTGTGAAAAAATTGAATTGACGCAGGGGGTCGCCACCACAACATCAGCCGTACCGCGCTAGCGGCCGGTTTTTCGGCGCTAACCGGGGGCTAGCGCCCTCCGGCTGATGTTTGATGCCGATTTTTCACAGTCTCTGACGTGCTAGACTCAGTACTTGGATCTACGGAGTGTTTGATTATTGCGTTTGTCTGATCTATCATCGAGTTTCACCTGCGTCTTTACAACGCTCTTTCAAGGAATCAACCAACATGATGACTCGCACCGCTGCCGCACTGACACTCGCTTGTATGCTTCCACTCTCGGCACTGGCCGTCGAAACGGACGGCGTTGACCGGCTCGCCGGCGAAGACTCGCCGCTGAAGAAAGGGGACGCGATCGCCTTTTTTGGTGACTCGATCACCCAAGGGGGCGCGCGGCCGGGCGGTTATGTTGCGATCATCGAGCAGGCGCTTCAAAAGAATCTGGCCGATCGGGAAATCAAGATTATCCCGGCCGGCATCAGCGGCCATAAGGTGCCCGACTTGCAGAAGCGGCTCGACCGCGACGTGCTGAGCAAGAACCCCACGAACGTGTTCATCTACATCGGCATCAACGACGTGTGGCACTCTCAAAACGGCCGCGGCACGCCCACGGATCAATTCGAGGCGGGGCTGAACGAGCTGATTGACAAGATGCAGGAAGCCGACGCAACGGTAGTGCTGGCCACGCCGAGCGTGATCGGCGAGATGGCGTACGGCGAAAACAAGCTGGACGAGATGCTCGCCGAATATGCCGAGGTCAGCCGCCGGGTGGCCCAAGAGCAAGGCATTACGCTGTGCGACCTGCGCGGCGCCTTCGAGGCGTATCTGAAGGAGCACAACCCAGACAACCAGGGGCGCGGCATTCTCACCAGCGACGGCGTGCATCTGTCGGCCGACGGCAACAAGTTCGTCGCCAACGAAGCAGCCAAGGCAATCGCCACGGCAGCCGCCGCCCGCGATTCCAAGTAACATGCCGCCAGCCGAGAAGCCCACGCGGCGGCGCTCCGACGCCGCGTGCTGCATAGAGATGGCTCAAGAATAACTTCCGCATTTGCTTCGCATGGTTGCAAGTCCACTCCACGGCTTGTTTGAACAGAAGGCAGCGGAGAAAACAGAGAACCAAATCTCTGTTGACTCTGTATCGTTTGGGGCAAGGCTTTATCTTGCCGTCACGTACAATCCTCCAGTTTACTGTTGAGAACGATAACTTCGCATCCTACCTTACGCCGAAGTGTGTCCGGCATGTGACGATGCCAATGGGCGGATGCAGCCCCCTCGAGCTCGTTAGCGGTATCCAGCAGAAAAGCCGCCATATCACGGAGATTATCTGGTGATACGGCAAGGCTGATTTCTCGCAATTGCTTCAACCCGTATTCATTCACAGTTCGGCAGTCGTAACCATAGATCATATGTGATACCTCAATACAAAACGTGGCCCGGCGCACACTCTTCGCCAATTGTTCGGTGCCAGTGGGGCTTCTGTCCTGCCCGTGGGGTGGATCCCAAATCGGTGGTCCGTCGTCGGCCTGCTCCGCGGTGCGTCGAGCAGCATCCCGACTTTCCGCTATTACATCTCTTGCCACGTCGTACTTCATCAATCGCGTCGTCGACGCTCATTGGCAGGCCGGGGCAAGTACAGCGATTTGGAGTTCATCATGTAGTAATACTATATGTATGCTTTTATTTTTTGGAAGGCTGCCAGGAGCCAACTTAAAGTGAACAGAGTGGATACGAGGCAACAGAGACACTCTTCTCCGTTCTCTCCGTTTCCTTCTGTTCAAAACGAAACTTGAGTCGACTTGGCGTCGGGCGAAGCAAATGCCGTAATCGTGTCGGAGCGATTTCTTATTCGCCCTGATTTTTCCCTGCCAATGGCACTGGGATGAATTTGCTGAATAGCTTGCCGGTGGCGGCGTCGTTGAGAAAGACTTCGCCGGAGAATCCGCCCGAGGCGATGCGTTTGCCGTCGGGGCTGAAGGTGGCCGTGTAGACGCCCCCCTCGATCCCTTCCAGTTCGGCGATTTGCTTGCCGTCGGCGGCGTTGTAGACGCGGACCACGCCCGCGCCGTCCCGGCTGCTGCCGGCCACGATTTGCGAGCCGTCGTGATTGAACTCGGCGGCGAAGATCCGGCCCGGCAGCGCGGGAAACGCCCGAATCAGGTTGAAGTCGTCGCCGATCTTGCGATCCTTCTCGCGAAACATGCGATAGATCTTCGGTACGCCGTCGGCGCCGCCAATCAACAGTTGATCGGCCGTGGGATGGCGATCGACCGCGTGTAGCCCCCCCTTGAGCGCGCCGGGCGTGATGCTGGTGATGTTGTCGATAAAGCGGGCGGTGGCCACTTCGGTGAGCTTCATCGAGCGATCGCGACTGACCGACACCAGGTGCGTTCCCTCCTTGGAGAACACCGTGTCGAACACCCAATCGTTGTGCGCGCCTTGAAACAGCACCTGCTCGCCGCTGGCGGCGTCGACCGCCCGCAACGTGTGGTCGCCGCAACCAAAGGCCACCAGCTTGCCATTGGGCGACCAGCTTGCACCGTAGATGGTGTCGTAGGTCACCGGCAGCGAGAGCTTCAGCGAACGCTTGTCGACGTCCCATATCTGCAGCTCGCCCAAGCGTCCGGGCGAACCGCCGGTCACCGCCAGTTGCTTGCCGTCGGGAGAAAAGACAGCCGATTCGATGCGCTCCGACAGCCCCACCAGTCGGCCCAGCAACGCGCCGCCGTCGGCCGAATGCAGCAGCACTTCGTGATACCCGCTGACGGCCATCATGGCGCCGTCGGGCGAGAAGTCGATCGACGTCACGACCGGGGCGTTCTCGTAGACCGGTGGTTTGTCGGCGGTGATCTGTTGCTCGTCCTCGGCCGGCGAATCGTCTTCGGCGCCGGCGGCGATCCAACGGCGAACCCGATCGATGTCGCTGGCGGTCAGAGGATCGCCCTTCTGAGGCATCTCCGGGGCGCGGTCGCCGCTGGGCGTGATCAGCTCGACCAGGTAGCTCGCCTCTGGCTTGCCGGGCACGATCGACGGCTCGCCGCTCTCGCCCCCGGCAAGCATCGCCGCGAACCGGGTCATGTCCAATTCACCTCCCTGCTTGGCCGGCTGATGGCAGCCGAAGCACTTGGCGCGGAAGATCGGCTTGATATCGCGGTGGTAGCTGATTTCCGCGGAGCCGGCGGCAGGCGCCTCGGCCAAAGCGGGCGGAGTCGCCAGAACGAAAACGACGACCGAAGTCAAAAGCAGTCGCGACATGGAGGGATTCCAAATAAGCGAGGCGGGGATGTGGAAGGTCAACGAGCGCCGGGGCTGGAAGCCCCGGCCACGTCTATTCCAATATACCGTGCAACAGCATGGGGAGCCAACTTCACTGCCGGTGCAGGGCCGGCGGCGTGCCGGGGATCTGCTTCGCCTCCGGGTCGCTTGGCGCCTTATCGAGCGTGAGCAAGGCCATCAGATCGGCCAATTCCTGCGGCGTCAACTGCTTTTCCACCCCTTCGGGCATCAGGCTCAGTTCGTTGACCACCATCTCGTCCACCTGATCGCGGGGCACGATCTCCTGCTTGCCTCCCTCGATCTTCAGCACGATCCGCCGCGGCGTGTCTTCGACGACCAGGCCGGTTAGGATTTGACCTTCGGTGGTGATCACCGTCCGCGATTGATAGTCTGCGCCGATCACCAGATTGGGATCGAACACGTTGGAGAGCAACTGTTCAAACGAAGCCCGGCCGTTGACGGTAATGTCCGGGCCGACCTCTTGTCCCTCGCCATGCAACTTGTGGCACTGACTGCACAGTTTGCGGTACACTTCCAGCCCGCGATGCGGATCGCCGCTGGTCTTGGCCAGCATCTCGCCAATGGCGACCAAAGCCTGTTCGCGATCGGGATCGCGAGTGGTGCGAATCTCGCCGAACAGTTCCTTGACTGCCGCGCGTACCTGGGGATCGCTGCTAGCCGCCAGCGCTCGCAGTTGGTTGGCGTTGAGCGCATGGCGATCGATTTTCTCACTGGCGACCGACGCCAGCAACTGGCCGCCCCAGGTGTCGCGCGAAGCGAGCACACCGACCATGCGGCCACGCAGTTCATTTGAGGCATGAGGGTAGGCCGCCAAGACCACGCGCCCCACCTCCGCCGCCGGGATTTCGCCCAGTTGATCGATAATGCCGTGCTGGAACTCGCCGTTGTCGGCATCGGAAGCCGCCAGCAGGTCGATCAGTTCCCCTTCGTCGGCCGCCGCCTGCGCGCCGAGCCAGCCTTTGCCGTCGGCGGTCCGCAACAGGATCGCCAGCGCCTTGAGCCGCATTTCGTTGGGTTGCTTCGCATCGAGAAAAATCGCCCGCAAGTCGCCTTCCAGCGGCTTGATGCCCCAGGCGGAGGCAAACAGATCGCCTTGCTGTTTGAGTTGTTCCTGTTCCTCCTGCTTCAGCCAAGCAATCACCGGGGCGGAGAGCGCCTCGCGCCATTGGGCGACACGTTCCGGAGGAATCTGCTTCGTCTGCTGTAATTTCGTCAAGGCATCCAACAGGCGCCGCGCGCAATCGGGATCGCGGCTCGGCCCGCTGGTGACCAACTCGAACAACTGCACGATCGCGCGAGGATCGTCCGTCTCGTGCGCGAGCATACGGTCGATCAAATGCGGCATCATCCGCCGCACGCCGGGCGACAAGGCTTGGTCGGCCAGATGCGTCACCCACTGGGCCGCGACCGGTTCGTCGAGATGCGGTTGCAGATTCCGCCACACGATGTGGTCGAGATGGGCGTCGTCGCCCGTTTGCAACACGGCGGCCAGCAACGAGGCCGCCGGCGCGTCGCTGAGTTTGTTGGCGGCGATCGCCACTTGCTGCCGCACTTGCGGCGCTTCGTCGGTGGCGAGTGCTTCGATCAATTTCAACAGTTCGCCCGAGGCCTCGCCTTGGTTGCCCGCCGCACGAACACCCCACGCCCGCAGATCGGGATCGCTGTGGGCCAACAATTGCCGATGGAAGGCCGCCGGCAAATCGCCGCCGCCTACCAAGGAGAATAAGGCGTGCATGCGGTGTTTTTGCGGCTTGCTTTCGTCGAGCACCCATTGCTCCAGCTTCGCCCGCGTCGCCGCGCCCAGGTCGCGCTCCTGCAGAATGCGCTGGGCCGTCGCGCGAAAGTAGATGTTGGGACTGGCGAGTCGGGCGATCAGTTGGTCGTCCGACTCCTGGGCCAGATCGAACGGCTTGGCGCGCGGCGTCTGCTGGTAACGCACCCGGTAGAGTCGACCATGCAGACGATCGACCCCTTTGGGATCGCGGTTGGCGTCCTGGTAGCAATGATAGCGGTCGTACCAGTCCAATACGTACAACGAACCATCGGGCCCGGTCTTTTGATCGATCGGCATGAACCACACGTCGTTGGCGGTGAGAAAGTCCGGCTCGCCCGTGGCAAAATAGGTGCTGCCCCGCCGCTCGAGCTTGTCTACATTGACGCAACCGCCGTGGATGTTGCCCATCATCAGGCGATCGCGGAACTGCTCGGGGTAGGCGTCGCTGTCGAAGTACGTAATGCCGCAGTAAGCGGCCTTCTGATGCTTGTGCTTGACGATCGATT
>JBGTJT010000698.1:0-5810 GCA_041744995.1 Pirellulales bacterium
GCCGAGCACGCCGGACAAGTCGCCGAGTCGCACGGCCGGCTGCGGAGCTACACGGGCGAGGTGCTGGCACCGGTGCTGGCGGCGGGGCCGCATGTGGTGCGTCCGATTCATAACTTCGAGGAGGAACTCGAAAAGCGGGAAGAGGATCTCGACATCACCGACGTCGGCCGCGACACCAAGATGCCGTGGGAGGCGGACGGCCGCCGCTGGCACACGCAGGACCGCGTCGGGCGCAAGGGGGAACCGTGCCGCTGGGACGGCGAGATCCTGGAGTCGATCGTCAGCAAGATCGAGCAGCACGAAGGCTTTTCGCCGACCGACTGGTCGCAGCGAAACGTGGTCGAGATCAGCGGCGAGAAGAAGTCCGACGGCTGGTTCTTCCACGCCCTGACCGGCGACGAGTGGCTCGTGAAGCTCAAGTTTCGGGTGACCAAGCGGACGTTTGAACGCAAGAGTCTCACCGATCGGATCGGCATGACGCCGCTCAACGACCTGCACGAGGTACCGGTCTACGGCACCGGCCCCAGGGTAAAGGTCAAGAGCCTCCGCGGCCCGTGGCAAGAAGTGGAACTGAAGGTCCACTCGTTCGCCGAGATCAACCATGAGGAGTTCTGGCAGTTTCTGGAGCAGGCGGTCGGCGGCTTCCTGAAGTTTGGCGAGCAGGCGACCAAGAACCCAGAGGACGTGATGCCGTGGAAGGTGCTAGGGCAAAAGTGGCACTTCACCCGTAAGGGCTTCCCGCCCGGCAAGCAACCGAAGTGGGAGCCGGAACTGCTCGAGGAGCTAACGCACCTACTGGAAGGCACGGCCGAGGAGGGGCAGTTCCTGTGGAACAACCAGCAAGTGGTGCATCTGTTCGTCAAGCAGCAGCGCGAACCGTGGGCCACGATCCACACCAAGCGGCTGGCCGGGGTCGACCTGGTCATGACCGGACCGAAAGACATGTTCGCCCTGGGCCGCGTGTCGGACCTGGGCGCCACGAGAGAACTGAACACCAGCGGCGACACGCGCGACACGCTGACCATAAGATTCCAAAACCGCGAAGACCTCGACCACGGCGACCTACCGGCGTTCCTGGAAGAGCACCTGGCCGCGGTGCAAGGGCTAATACAAGCACGAAGCGCCAGCGAGTGAGCAAAAGTAGCATGGGCAACCCAATACCAGCACGAAGCGCAAGCGAGTGGATCCACGCACGACTCCGCGCGCGCGATCGTTTCACATCGAAAAAAACCGCAGGCCGCATTGGCCAACGGCCAATGGCGGGTGCCACTGCTGCCCTCAGCAGTGGATTCTTGCACAGCGGTTTGTACCACGGGTTGTTGAAACTCAAACGGAGCCAACACAATCCACGACGTTGAAACTCAAACGGTACCCAGCCACTGCTGAGGGCAGCAGTGGCACCCTGAAGTGAAACCTATGTCCAACACCACCGACCGTCTGCTCCCGTCCCCGTTTCTGTTCCGCTTCTCCATCCCTTGCCGCGAGACGAAGCAGCAATGGACGGCCAAGGGGCTGGAGCTCGACGAGTCGTACTGCCTGCCGGCCTTCGGGCAGCTCGACGACCAGCAGCCGTTTGCCGACGTGCGGGTGGCCTGGAGTGCCGCGGGGCTGGCGCTCAACGTTCGCGTCTCGGGCAAGCGGAAGACGGTCTGGTGCCACGAGTCGCGGATCGAAGACAGCGATGGGCTAACGCTGCGGATCGACACCCGCGACACGCACAACGTGCATCGGGCCACGCGGTTCTGCCACGCCTTCACCTTCCTGCCGGCCGGCCGCGGCGGCAACTACGACGAACCGGTCGCCGCCCAAATGCTGATCGACCGGGCGAAAGAACAAACCGAACCGGCGCCGCGCGGCTCGCTGAAGATCCGCAGCGAAAAGCGAGTCGACGGGTACCTGCTGGAAGCCTTCATCGACAAGGCGGCCCTGCAAGGCTACGACCCCGAAGAGCACCACCGCCTGGGCTTCCACTACGCAGTCGACGACCGCGAGCTGGGCCAACAGCCACTAACCGTCGGCGGCGAGCTGCCGCACCTAAGCGACCCGAGTTTGTGGAGCACGCTGGAACTGGTGTAGCCGTACCTTGGGACCATTGTCCCGAGCAGGCTGTCTGTCTGCCGACATCGTTTAACTCGCAGCCGCAGGCGCAGGCGGGCATCCGGACAGCGATATTGAGCCACAAGACGCCGCAAGCTACACCAAGCCGCTCACCGACATGCATTGGTGTCACTTGCGGCCGCCTTGATGTGGATCATCCATCCTGACGCCCGCCTGCGCCTGCCGGCTACGGGTTAAGCAGAAAAATGAGGGAATGCTCGTCAAATGCCGCGAGATCGCATCCATTCTTCCATCGACCGTGCAGTATGAAGCACGCCGAAGAACAGTAACTCATCTTCTAGCACATCAAAAAGCACAAGATATGGGAATCGCTTCACGCGCGAGTAGCGAACTCCGAGAGGCGTTTTCCCGAATCGGTTCGGGTTTGCGATGACCGCGTCGACTGCGGCGGAGACATTGGCCGTGAAGGCCTCGCCGAGTCCGACGGACCGCTCATCGTACCAATTGGCCGCCTCGATCACATCGCAATCGAACAGCGGATGGTAGCGGATCCGCTTACCCGGTTCGGCCATTGATCTTCTTCCACACCTCTTCGTGAGAGAGTCCCAGCGAGGGATCGGCGATCATCTCATTCCGGCGCCGGGCCGCTTCGCGATCCACCCAGTCCGGCAGCGGAATCTGTTCGGTTGATTTGCCGAGGTCGTCCCACAGCAACTCAATGAGGGCCAATTTTTCCGCCGGCGGCAGCCCCAGCAGCTCGTTGGTGTCGATGTTCATAATCGCTCCTTTTCCTGCTTTCAGTATAGCAGGCGGCTCGTAGCTTGGGACCATTGTCCCGAGCAGGCTATCCGCGACCACATCGTTTAACCCGTAGCCGACAGGCGCAGGCGAGCATCGGGACGGCGCTATTGAAGCGCCACGCCGCAAGCTACCCCAAGTTGTTCTCCGCGACGCCGTTTGGTGTCGCTTGCGGCCGAGTCGTTGCGGTTCATCCATCCCGACGCCGCCTGCGCCTGCGGCTACGGGTTAAACGATCTCACCCCCGGGTCACCACCCTAAACCGCTCCATCAAATCCTTCGTCACGGCCCCCGGCTTGCCGTCGCCGATTACTCGGTTGTCCAGCTTCACCACCGGGCAGACTTCCGCGGCGGTGCCCGTTAAAAAGCATTCGTCGGCCACGTAGATGTCGTGCCTAGTCAGCGGGGTTTCTTCGCAGGGGATGTTGGCCGCTTCGGCCAGTTCGAACACGACGTCGCGGGTGACTCCTTCCAGGATGCCCGCGTCGTTGGGCGGGGTGGCGATCACGCCGTCGCGGACGATGAAGATGTTGTCGCCGGTGCATTCGGCCACTTCGCCTTTGTGGTTGAGCATCAGCGCTTCCTGGCAGCCCGCCTTGAGGCCCTCGATCTTGGCCAGCACGTTGTTCAGATAGTTCAGCGACTTGATCCGCGGCGACAGGGCCGCCGGGTGGTTGCGGATGGTGCTGGCTGTGACGATCTCCAGCCCGTTGGCGTAGAACTCCGCCGGGTACATCGTGATGTTGTCGGCGATGATGATCACCTGCGGGTGGCTGGTGCGGTTGGGGTCGATGCCCAGCGTGCCGGCTCCCCGGGTGACGACCAGCCGCACGTAGCCGTCGGTGATGCTGTTCGCCGCGAGCGTCTCTTCGATCGCCTTGGCCATCTCGGCCGGCGAGATCGGAATGGTCAGCCAGATCGCCTTGGCCGAGTCGTACAGCCGCCGCAAGTGCTGCTCCACGCGGAACACCTTTCCGCCGTAACTGCGGATGCCTTCGAATACGCCGTCGCCGTACAGCAGCCCGTGATCGTACACGCTGATCTTGGCGTCTTCCTTGTCGTACAGTTCGCCGGAGATATAGACCTTCAGGCCCATGGTTTGTATGCCTGGATTAGTTGTGGGAGGGGATGCTGGGTGCCACTGCTGCCCTCAGCAGTGGCTGGGTACAAGAAACAGCATGAATCTACGACTCGTATTGCTTCAATAATTTCAAATCGTCTGGAAGGACAAAGGGTTTTTCAGGATTCCACTGCTGAGGGCAGCAGTGGCACCCATATACCTGCTATGGGCAGCAGTGGCACCCGTATGGCAGCAATGCCATCCTATTTGAACTCCTTAGTCTAACAGACCAGGGGGAATCCGATCTATACGCGGCAAATCAGGGTCGATAATGGGAATGTCCTGTGCAAAGTGACGGGCACTGGACCATTTCCAATCAATCGTTCGTCGGCACAGTTTGCGATTTACGGGGTTCATGTGGAAGTAGTCGATCGCTCCCTCAATCGCCTTGGCCGTGTCCAGGTTGCGGTCGTAGCCGGGGCCTTCCTGCCAATAACGGAAGGTGGTAACTCCGGGCCGCTGTCGGATTGTCAGTTTCTCAAGTAGTGGACTATTCGCGGACTGTAGCAACTGCTTGATCTGGGACGAGTAGGGTCGTTTGATTGCTTTCAGTAGTTTGGCGATTCTCTTACCATTGGTTCTCGGCCAGACAAGTAAATGAACGTGCTCGGGCATGAAGACGAAGGCCAACAGGTCGTACTCGTATAGCTCCGTGGCGGTGGTTATTGACTGGGCCAGCAAACGACGCCAGTCGTCATTCGTGAGCAACGGCATCCGCTGGTAGCACGAAAACGTCAGCTCATGCACGCATCGCTCATCTTCATAATGCTTGACGGTCTTGCGATGTTCCATGGCAAGCACTCTATGTGAGGTACGTAGCCAAGTGGGTGCCACTGCTGCCATCAGCAGTGCCGGGTACAAGTTCAGGTCCGAAGAGACAAGGTGTGCTATTTCAGTTTGAGGGAGAATAACCGAAGGTCAATCCTATCTTTCGATGTCCACTGCTGAGGGCAGCAGTGGCACCCGTGAGTTTACAGAACGGTTTATTGAAACTTCTCTTGAATTAATACGATCTACGGATTAACACTCAAACGGTACCCTGCCACTGCTGAGGGCAGCAGTGGCACCCTTCTACTGAAGCACTTTGGCACCCGTCGGCGGCTAGACCGTCTGCACTTTGCCGCGGACCAGGCGCACGATGCGGTCTGCTGCGGCGGCGATTTGTTCGTCGTGGGTCACCATGACTATAGTGAGGTTGCGCCGCTCGTTCAAGTTTCGCAGGATTTCCAGGATCTCCGCTCCAGTGTCGGCGTCGAGGTTGCCGGTTGGTTCGTCGGCCAGCAGCACTTGCGGCTCGTTGATCAACGCCCTGGCGATGGCCACCCGTTGCATTTCGCCCCCCGACATTTCGCGCGGCTTATGCTTGATGCGGTGGCTCAACCCGACCAGGTCGAGCAGTTCCTTCGCCCGTTGCAGGTGGCCGCGGCGATTGGCGAAGTAGCTGAATACGCCTTCGGAGATCATCAGCGGCGTGAGCACGTTTTGCAGCGCGGTCAACTCCGGCAGCAGGTGATAGAACTGAAAGATCATGCCGAAGTAATCGTTCCGCAGCCGGTCGCGGCGGCGGGCCGAGATGTTGTCGATCCGTTGCCCGGCGAGCAGAATTTCTCCTCGGTCGGGCCGGTCGAGCGTGCCGAGCAGGTGCAGCAGCGTGCTCTTGCCCGAGCCGCTGCTGCCGATGATCGCCAGCGACTCGCCGGTGTAGACCTCCAGGTCGACTCCTTCCAGTACCTTGATTTCGTTGGCGCCCTTGCGGTAGCTCTTGAATAAGCCGCGGGCGGCAAGCTGTGCGTCGCCGGCCGCGATCGGCTTCTCCGGGCGCGCGTGCGCGGCG
>JBGTJT010000699.1:0-3742 GCA_041744995.1 Pirellulales bacterium
GCCAGGATGTCGGCCGTGCTCAACTTGCCGGTCGGCTTGGCTTCGGTCTGCTGGGCGGCCGGGGCGGCGGCCGGTTTCTTGGCCGGGCCGGCTTTCTTTTTGGCTTCGGGCGGCTGCGGCTTCGGCCGGTCGACGATCTTCAGATAGTCGGGTTCGATGTCGTACCAGCCAATGTTGGCGTCCGCGCCGAACTCGACCAGCGCCCGGCCGCTCATGTTGACCGTCTTCACGCGGCCGACCGTGCCGGCAAACCGCAGCAGCTCGGGCCGCGATTCATCGACCACGACGAACTTGTCAGTATATTGCTGCTTGAGATGTTCGATCTGCTCGAAGACCATCGAAAGGCCGCCTGCTGAGTCAAAGAGGAGGATGAACCGCAAAAGCGAGATTTTCCGCCATTTCGCGGCGAAAATCAAGCGGCCGGAGGCCCCGCCACGGCTGGGGCTTTCCGGGTCTGCCACCGCAAGTGGAACAGCAGAAAACAGAGAAACCAGAGAAGTTCATAACACTTCAGTCACCTGAAGCAGGAGGATGGCAGAAGAATCTGGCAAAAACATTTTGGGGCAAAAAGATGAAAGAGGTTGACGCCAACCACATTATTTGAGGTCAGCATACCAGACCACGAAAGCCCATCTTACCCGCGAAATCGGGACTACTTACTGAATGCGAAATCCAAGGGACCAACATTTTTTTGCCCTCAAATCTTTTTGCCAGTCCCGAAACGCGTAAATCAAAATCGCCCAGTCACCGGCCCCGGCCGTAACCGTGCATTTCGGCCGGCATCCAATTCGCCGAGGCGGCCAACGATTAACCAAATCCGATTGCGAGCATCATTCCATGAACCAATCCACGAACAAGACGGTCAAGCTATTAGCCTTCAGCGGCAGTCTGCGCAAGGAGTCGTTCAATCAAAAGCTCGTCCAGATCGCCGCCGAGGGCGCCCGCCGGGCCGGCGCCGAGGTGACGGTCGTCTCGCTGGCCGACTTCGATCTGCCGTTGTTGAACGAAGACCACGAAGCCGAGCACGGCCTGCCGGCGGGCGCCTTGCGGCTGAAGCAACTGATGTGGGATCACGACGGTTTCTTGATCAGCTCGCCGGAGTACAACAGCTCGATCAGCGGCGCGCTGAAAAACGCCATCGACTGGGCAAGCCGGCGAAGCTCCGACGACGAACAACCGCTAAGCTGCTTCGCCGGCAAGTGGGCCGGCCTGATGGCCGCCTCGCCCGGTGCGCTGGGCGGCCTGCGAGGACTGGTGCATCTGCGGGCGATTCTTGGCAACATCGGCGTTCATGTCATCCCAGACCAGCGGGCGGTATCGCAAGCGCACCAGGCATTCGACGACCAGGGCCGACTCAAGGACGAGCGCGAACAAGCCGCCGTGGAAGCAATCGGCCGCAAACTGGCCGAGATGCGCTCGCGGCACGACTAGCCATCGGGCAAAAGTGGATTTCAAATTTACTGCCTCCGTGTCCTCCGTGCCTCCGTGGTTCCATACCCACTTCCTCATTCGCGGCTTCTTCAATACTGGTCGGCGCTGCGCATGCTGCTTGATGCCTTCACACGGCGCTGCATCCGCGAGGCGCGTCGCACCGCCACTAATAGTTCGCCTACTTGCGTGCGCAGATTCGGCCGCTCGGTCAGCCGGTAGGGCGAATCGGCCGGCAGTTCCGCCATTAGTCGGGCGTGCGCCCGGCCCAAGTTGTGGTACGGCAGCGAAGGGAACAGATGGTGCAGCGCATGGTAGCGCAGCCCCAGCGGCGCCCACAGTTCGGCGGTCCACAGCGAGTTGGGAAAGTTGACGCTGTCGAGCAACTGCTCCTCGAAACTCATCTCGCCATTGCGGCTCATGTAACGATGCGCGCCCAAGGTGCGAACATGATTGAACGTGAGAATGCAGACGGCGATCAGGTAAACCCGCACCGGAAAATCGGCCGGCAGCACGCCCCGCGCCCATAACGTGGCCGCCGCGACCAAGAACAGAAAGCAGCCGATCTCTTGCATGTGGATAATCGCCAGCGTCCGCCGCTGTTGCGGCAGCTTCCGCACGTAGGACAGGTCAATCACCATGCTCGAAGCGTGCCGATGCAGCCAGCGACGCAAGACGGGACTAAGCCACGACATCGGCGTAAACAATCCGAACCGCAAGACCGCCAAGATCGGAAACACCAACGGTTCAAGTAAAAACAAAACCAAGTCGCGAAACGGCCGGGTTCCCAACGGCAGGTATTCGCCGTCGTGCTCGGTGCCGTAGTGTTTGCGGCGATGATGATCCAGGTGGGGATAATACGTGTAGCTGGGCATCAAGAAGGGGATGCCGCAGAACAGGTTCCACACCACGCGAAACGCCTTGAACCGATCTCGCGGCAGGTGCGTCAACTCGTGCGTGAACAGGCTCGCCCGATAGTAGGCCAGCACCACCACCACAAAGGCCAGTATCTGCAGCGGCGAAAACAGCGGCACGCGCGGCACGATCACAAAGGCGATGCCGCCGAGGGCGATCGTGGCCAGAAAATCGAACCAGTACCGCGACTCCTGGGGAGTGAACAGGTCGCTAATCAGTTTGCGAGTGGCGCCGATATTCAGCGCCGATTGTCGGGCGATGGAGTGTCTCATGGCTGCTCTTTCGGGGATATCGCGGAGAACCGGCAGCTCGGGCCGCGCACGAACGGACGAAGGCAAGCACGGCCTCCGGAAAGCGCCCCTGAGGGGCGCGGCTGGCGACCGCGCACGAGATGGCCGCGGCAGGCAAACCGGGCCATACTTTTTCGTCGGTTCGTCCGCGTCGGGAGCGTTACTCAACGAACGTTTTTCCGCTCCATCGGGCCAGATTCATCCCGTGAATCCGGTAGAATTCCTACAACCTTCGTCTGCCTCGGCGACTGCGACCGATTGCAGCCGTTTAGGGCCGACGTTAATATGTTATTACCGAGTGTTGATGCGCGGCAACCGCTCGGATCGAAGTGGCACAACCTGACGCACCCCGGAGCTTGCCGCCTTGCCGCTGACGTTCCTGCATCGAGGCCGCCGCCGAATTTCGCTTCATTTGAATCCCTTCCATTCCCCACCGGCACGGGACGCGGACGCACCGCGCCGCGTCCCACGAGCCTTTTGCGTCGAATCTCATGAATCCATCGACTCGCCGAGAAATCGTCCTCACCGGTTACTCGGTCGTAAGTCCAATTGGCATCGGACTCGAGGCGTACTGGGACTCGATGACGCGGCAGCAGAGCGGGCTGGGACCGATCACGCAGTTCGACGCCGGCACCTATCCGGCCAATGTGGCCGGAGAGATCGACGACTTCGATCCCAAGCAGTACGTGCGTCCGCGGAAGAGCCTCAAGGTGATGTGTCGCGATATCCAGATTTGCTTCGCCGCCGCCGATTTGGCGCTGTCGCACTCCGGACTGGACACTTTCGACAAAGATCCTGACCGGTTCGGCGTGGTGTTCGGCGCCGACATGATGTACAGCCCGGTGGAGGAGGTGGTCGACGCCTATAAAAGCTGCGTCGTCGACGGGGAATTTCAGTTTCAGCGGTGGGGTCAGGAGGCGCTGGGCAACTTGTTTCCGCTGTGGATGCTCAAGTACCTGCCCAACATGCCGGCCTGCCACATTGCCATCGCCCACGACGCCCGCGGACCGTGCAACACGATCATGCTCAGCGAGGTGTCCGCCTTGTTGGCGATCGTCGAGGCGGCCCGCGCGATCGACCGCGGCTGTGCCGACGTGATGCTGGTCGGC
>JBGTJT010000700.1:0-7464 GCA_041744995.1 Pirellulales bacterium
CGCGGAAACGGGATCACGTCGCGAATGTTGGCCATGCCGGTCACGAAGAGCATCACGCGCTCCAGCCCCAGGCCGAAGCCGGCGTGCGGCACGGTGCCAAAGCGGCGGAGATCGAGATACCACCAGTAGTCTGCGGTATTCAGTCCTTGCTCGGTCATGCGGGCTTCGAGCACTTCCAGCCGCGCCTCGCGCTGGCTGCCGCCGATGATCTCGCCCACCTGGGGCACCAGTACGTCCATCGCCCGCACCGTCTGCCGGCCTTGGTCGTCCGGTTCGTTCAGGTGCATGTAAAACGGTTTGATCGAGCTGGGGTAATCGTACAGGATGGTCGGCCGCTTGATCTTTTCTTCGGTCAGGTAGCGCTCGTGCTCGGCCTGCAAGTCGCCGCCCCACTGCACCGGATACTCGAACTGCTTGCCGGACGCTACCAGCATGTCGACCGCCTCGGTGTACGAGAGCCGCGCAAAGTCGCTGTCGACCACGCCTTGCAACGTAGCCAGCAAGGTATCGTCGATCCGGTCGTTAAAGAACTGCAAGTCCTCTTCGCAACGATTCAAGGCGTCGGTGAGAATCTGCTTGATGAACGCCTCGGCCAGATCCATGTTGTCGGGCAGTTCATAGAAGGCCATCTCCGGCTCGACCATCCAGAACTCGGCCAAGTGCCGCGAGGTATTGCTGTTCTCGGCGCGGAAGGTGGGACCGAACGTGTAGATCTTGCCCAAGGCGGTGGCGTAGGTCTCGCCTTCCAACTGCCCGCTGACGGTCAAGAAACTGGGCCGATCGAAAAAGTCCTGCGTGTAGTCGACCTGTCCGCCGGCCATCGGCGGCTTGGCCGGATCGATCGTGGTGACGCGGAACATCTCGCCCGCTCCCTCGCAGTCGCTGGCGGTGATGATCGGCGTGTTGATGTACAGGAAGCCGCGCTGCTGAAAGAAGTCGTGGATCGAGCGGGCGATGCTGTTCCGCACCCGGGCCACCGCGCCAAAGGTGTTGGTCCGCGGTCGCAGGTGCGCCCATTCGCGGAGCTTCTCGAAGGAGTGCCGCTTCTTCTGCAGCGGATACGTTTCCGGATCGGCCCAGCCGTGGACGGTGATCGCCGCGGCGTGCATCTCGGTCGCCTGCCCCTTGCCGCCGGATTCCTTGATCTCGCCGACGGCGGTGATGCTGCACCCGGCGGTGAGCGCTTTGATTTCGCTCTCGTAGTGCGGCAGCGCGTCGTCGGCGATGATCTGGATGTTGGCCAGGCAACTGCCGTCGTTCAGTTCGATAAAGCTGAAGCCCGCCTTGGAGTCGCGGCGCGTGCGGACCCAGCCTTGCAGCTTGGCCTGCCGGCCGATAGACTCCGACCGGCGGGCGTCGACGACGGAGAGCTTTTCGTGGGAAGCGGATACCGACATGAAGGGCGTTCCTTGCCTATGCTGCTAGCGGACGTCAGTTCCAGCCGTCGCGTCGCTCTTCGGTTTCACAAAGAACCCGATCACCACCAGCGCCAGGTAGACCACCACCATGCCGATGATCACTTTGCCCGCCAGCGCGGTTTCGGGGCTGGAGGTGTTGGTGGCCTTGTTAAAGATCGAGGTGACGGCCCACACGGTGGCGCCCAGCGTGGAGACGCCCATCAGCACGTTCCAGGCCAGCATTCGGCCGCCGGTCGGTTTCTCGGCGCCCATCAACGAGCGGCTGTTCATCATCATGTAGAAGGTGACGTAGGCGATCGGCAGCAGCATGGCGCCGAACGTGCTGGCAACCACGGTAAACCAGAACTGCGAGGTGCCGCCCCACACAAACGGCCACATCGCGCCGATCACGCCGGCGACCAGGCAACCGGCCGCGTAAAACATCTTGTGGTCGGGCTTGCCCACCGCTTCACAGAAGACGAAGCCGTTGATCAGCATCAGGATAATGATGGTGGAAAAGCCCATGCCGAACACACCCAGGCCGAATACTCGATTGGCGTTCTTCTCGCCGATCAACGGCGCCAGCGTGCCGGCCAACGCCGCGGCGTTGCGTTTGACGGTGGAGGCGGCAATCCGCTTCTCGGCTTCCGGCAAGGCGGCCATGCGCGCTACCGCCGCCGCTTGCTCCGACGCGCTCAGGTCGCCATACGGCGTGCCTGCTTCCGACTCGGTGGCAACTCGCTTCCACAGCGTACCGCTGGTTTCCTTGAACAGCGGACTCGTTTGGAACGTGGCTGGTTCGGTGCTGAGGAAATTGGCGTCCGCCTTGGCATTAAAGGCAAATGCCGCGGCAATCACCACGCAACTGGTCACCACCACGTAGGGAATCGCCATGCCGGTCATCAGGTCGAACCGGGCCAGTCCGCGGAAGGTCTTGTCCCAGCCGCGATGCAGCATCGAGTACGGCATCAGGAAGGTCATGTTGATGCCTACCGCGGTCGCGGTGGCCGCGATCATCTGATCGCGCTGCATCGGTACGATTTCACTACTCCAAAATGCCTGGCCCGCTTCGGGCAGACCCGCGACCAACGCCCCGATTTCTCCGGAAGGGTTGAACAACTGAGAAGGATCGGGGATGAAACCGGCGAAGATCGCTCCCCAGTCAAGTTGCCCCTGGAGAGTCAAGACGACCACCACGCCGAAAAAGCAGAGCACGATCATGCCCACCAGGCCCTTGAGCAACAGGTCGAACACCTTGGCCGCGGCGCCCCGCCGCGCATTCAGAAAAACCACGAATGAAACGATCGCCAGGATGATCAGCGACACGGTCACTTGCGCCGAGCGCGAGTCTTCCCAGGCGTCGGGAAGTAGGTTGTTATTGAGCGATGTATAACAGAGCGAGAATTGCGGCATGCACCAGATCATGTTGGCCATGCTGGTGGCGATCAGCCAGCCCCAGCCAAGCGCCGGATTGATGTGCCGGTTGATGGCGTCAAACGGCCGCTCGCCGGTCGACAGCGTCACGTAGCTGATCGCGCTGAGCATGATCACGCCCATCGTGATCGCCATCAACTGCAACCACAACATGCTGACGCCGCCCAGCGCCCCAAGGAACAGCGCCCCGGCCAGTGAGCCGCCGCCGAGGGTGATTGCACTTTGCAGCCACCCTGGGCCGGAGAGCCGCACGTAGGCGCCGAGCGTGGCGCCGGTCCCCTTGGCTTGTGCGTCGTTGAGAAGTTTCCGATCCTGTTCGACCTTGCGTTGCTGATCGCTCATGATTGCCCAATTTACTGAGGGATTTTTGTTACCGCCTGAATCCGCCCACGGCGTCCGATCGACGCTCCCCTGGGCATGCCGCTTACAGTCCCTTGGCCGCCAGGTAGCGTTCGGCGTCGAGCGCCGCCATGCAGCCGGTGCCGGCCGCGGTGATTGCCTGGCGGTAGTAGTCGTCGGCCACGTCGCCGGCCGCGAAGACGCCCTCGACGCTGGTGTAGGTCCGCGCCGGAGTGGTCCACCGCAGGTAGCCCTTGTCGTTCATTTCCAACTTGCCCTTGAGAAAGTCGGTGTTCGGCGTGTGGCCAATCGCCAGGAAGAAGCCGCTGGCTTCCAGCTCCCGCGATGGTTCGCCCACGGTGCTCATCAGTCGCACGCCGGTTACGCCCCGTTCGTCGTTGCCGAGTACTTCTTCCGTTTCGGTGTTCCAGAGGATCTCGATCTTCTTGTTGTCGAATGCCCGCTGCTGCATGATCTTCGAGGCCCGCAGCTCGTCGCGGCGATGGACCATGTAGACGGTACTGGCGAACTTGCTGAGGTAGTCGGCCTCCTCGACCGCCGAGTCGCCACCGCCGACCACCACCAGCGGCTTATTGCGAAATCGGGGCAGCGCGCCGTCGCAGACGGCGCAGGCGCTGACGCCGCGAGTCTTATAGTTGTTTTCCGATTCCAGCCCCAGATAATTCGCCCGCGCGCCGGTGGCGATAATCACGGCGTGCGTCTCGATCACCTCGCCGCCGAGGGTCGTCAGCTTGAACGGACGGCTCTCGACGTCGATGTCCACGATGTCGTCGGTCACCACCCGCGTGCCGAAGTTCTTGGCCTGTTGCCGCATCAGTTCCATCAACTCGGGTCCGCTGACGCCGTGCTTGTGGTGCGGGGCCATCATCTGCCGCTGTTTCTCGTCGATGGCGTCGTCGAGATACGCGCCCAAGTCGCCCGCCGGGAAGCCGGGAAAGTTCTCCACCTCGGTCGTCAGGTTCAACTGTCCCAGCGGCAGTGTGCCGTTTTCGTCGTTCTCCGGCGTGATGGCGCCTTCGTACAGCAGCGGCTTGAGTTCCGCACGCGCTGCATAGATGGCGGCCGTCCAGCCGGCCGGTCCGCTGCCGATGATAACTACATGCTCAGGCAAGTTGGTGTCCTTTGAGGCTGGAGGCTGGAGGCTTGAGGCTTGAGGCGTGAGGTTGGCTCTGATCCGAACCCGCTATTATAGGGTCTGCGCGGCGGTCGTCTAGTTGATTCGTGGGCCGAATCGCTTGCCGCGACCGGGGCGATGCGATAATTTGAGTATTTGCCGCGCCTCCATGGCTTCCTGTCTTTTTTCAATACTCCGCCCATGACCACCCTATTCGTTGCCGTCGGCTCCTTCGTGGGCTTTATCGTGGCCTATCACACGTATGGCCGCTGGCTGTCGCGGAAGATTTTCCAACTCGACAAGCAGGCTATCGTGCCGGCGCATGAACTGCGCGACGACGTCGACTTCTGTCCCACCGATCGGCAGATCATCTTCGGGCACCACTTCACCAGCATCGCCGGTACCGGACCGATCGTCGGTCCTGCCATCGCCGTCTTCTGGGGGTGGCTGCCCGCGTTGCTGTGGGTGGTGTTCGGGTCGATCTTTGTCGGGGCGGTCCACGACTTGGGGGCGCTGGTCGTCAGCTTGCGGAATCGCGGACAGACAGTGGGCGAAGTCGCCGGCCGCCTGATTAGTCCCCGCGCCAAGATACTGTTCCTGCTGGTGCTGTTCTTCGCCTTGACGATTGTGCTGGCGATTTTCGGACTGGTCGTCGCCTCGATCTTCAAGCTCTATCCCGAGTCGGTGCTGAGCGTGTGGCTGGTTCTGCCGCTGGCCGTGTGCGTCGGTTTCTGGGTCTATAAGCGGCGGGGAAACATCTGGGGTGTTTCGCTGATCGCCTTGGGATTATTGTACGCGGCCGTCTACATCGGCTGCGAGTATCTGCCGATTTCGCTGGCCGGCGTGTCGGGCAATGAGTGGCTCAACCCGATCGTGCTGTGGACGCTGGCTTTGTTTGTCTATTGCTTTTTCGCCTCGGTGCTGCCGGTGTGGGTGCTGTTGCAGCCGCGCGACTTCGTCAACAGCCTGCAACTGGTCGTGGCGTTGGTGCTGCTGGTAGTGGGGATCGTGGTGGTGGGCCTGACGGGCGAGGCCGACATCGCCACCAGCGCGCCGGCGATCGTCAAGGCGGCCGACCGCCCGTTGGACGCCCCGCCGATCTGGCCCTTCCTGTTCATCACGATTGCCTGCGGCGCGTGCAGCGGGTTTCATTGCCTGGTAAGCAGCGGCACGACCAGCAAGCAAATCAGCAGCGAACGCGACGCCCAGTACGTCGGCTACGGGGCCATGCTGACCGAGGGCGCCCTGGCGGTGATCGTGATCCTGGCTTGCTGCGCGGGCGTTGGCATGGGGCAGTTCCAGCGACAAACGACCGCCGAGTCCGGCGCCGTGCTGCAGCCGTACACCCTGGTCGCCAAGGAGACCGCCAGTGGCGAGCGGCTCACCGGCATGGCCGCCTGGCGCGACACCTACAATCTGGAAGCTGGTTGGAGCAATTTCCGCTTGGGCAACATGGTTGGTGCATTCGTCGACGGCGGCGCGAACTTTCTTGCCGCGATCGGCATTCCGCTCAAACTCGGGGTCGGCATCATCGCCGTGATGGTTGCCTGCTTCGCGGCTACCACGCTCGACACGGCCACGCGATTGCAGCGGTACGTCATTCAAGAACTGGCCACGACGATGCACTTCAAGCCATTGCAGAACAAATACCTGGCCACCTTGTTCGCCATTTCGCTGGCCTTGATGGTGGCGCTCACGCGTGGCCCGGCCGGACCCGGTTCGGGCGGCTTGATCCTCTGGCCGCTGTTTGGCGCGACCAACCAATTGCTGGCCGGCCTGGCCTTCATGGTTACGCTGTTCTACCTGTGGCGGCGCGGCAAGCCGGTGTGGTTTGTCGCCATTCCGATGGTGCTGATGATCGTCATGCCCGGCTGGGCGCTGGCCCTGCAGATGTTCGCCCCGGAAACCGGCTGGTACGCTCAGAAGAACTACCTGCTGCTGGGCATCGGCCTGGTGACCATGGTGTTGCAAGTGTGGATGATCATCGAGGCGTTGATCTGCTTCCGCAAAGCCCGCGGAGTGCTGGAGCAGGCGCTGCCGCCGTTGGAGCCGCGTCCCAAAACGGAAGTCCCCGAGCCGGCGCTCTCCACCGGTTAAGGGACGGCTCAAGAACAACTTCCGCTTTTGCTTCGCCTTGTTGCAAGTCAACTCCACGGCTTGTTTGAACAGAGGGCAACAGAGAAAACAGAGAACCAAAATCTCTGTTGACTCTGTACCCTTTGTTGCCTGTAATTGATCAATGCCTGAAGTGGTCCGAGGTTGACGAGCGCACTTTTCATTGATTTTGCTCGGCCTGTTCGAAGCGATGTCGTATCAAATAGTCTAGTCGTAATATCGATCCAATGTGTAGTAGAAGTAGTTGATGTGTGTTGCTTTTTGGAAGGCTGTCGGGAGCCAATTTGGAGTGAACAGAGTGGATAGGAGGCAACAGAGAATCTCTTCTCCGTTCTCTCCGTTTCCTCCTGTTCAAAACGGAACTTGAGTCGACTCGGCGAAGCAAATGCCGGAGCAGTCTCTGAGCGATTCCCAAGCGAACTCAAATCGTTCGCGTCGGCCTTGCAAGTTCGGGTTGAGACCATTGGACCACGGCGCGGGCCATGATTCGGGCGCCGATGGCCATCGCCTGTTCGTCGACGTCGAAGGTGGGGGCGTGCAGCGATGAACTGCCGGCCGACTCGCTGGCGCAGCCGAGCCGGAACATCACGCCCGGCACGTGGCTCAAGTAGGCGGCAAAGTCCTCGCTCCCCATGCTCGGTCGGGGAATCTCCTGTACGGACTCAGCGCCTACAACCGCGGCGGCCGCCTCGCGGATCAGCCGCGACAGCAGCGGATCGTTGCGGACGCTGGCGCAACTCTGATTGAATTCGACCACGATCTCCGTGCCGGTGCTGATGCCGATCCCCTGGGCGATCTGGCGGACATGGTCGACCGCGCGGCGGCGGACTTCGGCGTCCAGTGTGCGGAGCGTGCCTCGCAGTTCGACCTGTTCGGGGATCACGTTGGCAATGTCGCCGCCGACGATCTGCCCGATGGTCACCACCACGGCGTCCTGGCTGTCGGTCGCCCGCGGCACGTGCAGGTAGAGGGCGTTGATCAACTGCGCGCTGGCGGCGATCGGATCGTTCGCTTCGTGCGGCCGGGCAGCGTGACCGCCGCGGC
>JBGTJT010000701.1:0-15093 GCA_041744995.1 Pirellulales bacterium
GTGGCGCGTCGCCGCCACGGCGAGCCTCGCCGCCGCCTGCTGCATGCGGCGCTTTTGGTCGCTTGCCTGGCGGGGGCGATTCTCGGCGGCTACCTGCTGACTGGTGCCTTACTGCCCGATCCGAACGCGCAATTACTGCGCGACATGAGCGTATTAGCAAGCCTGGACGAGTACCAGCAAGTCGAGTCGATCGGCTTCCTCCGCCAGCTTCATGAGAGTGGGCTGTTCGCCGACCATCCGCTCGCCGCCGAAGCCGCAGCTTCGCCCCCCGAGCAGGCCGCCGTTGCGCCGCCGCCGTTGTTGGTCGATTCAGGCGATCTCCCCCTCGCGGAGCGCCGCGCTCGGCTGGAGCAGGCGACGCCCACAGAGAAGAACGACCTGGCGCGGGCGTGGCAGCGTTTCGAGAACCTCACCCCGCGGGAACGCGAGAGCCTGCTTGAACTGGACCGCGCAATTGCAAGCTCGTCCGACCGAGACCAACTGCGACAGGTTCTGCGGCGGTATTACGAATGGATCAAGGATTTGTCGGTCGAGGAGCGGTCGGAGCTGCGGATGCTTGCGGCCGAGGAGCGTCTGACGATGGTCGACGCCTTGGTCAAGCGGCAGCGCCGCGAAGCCTCGCGCTCGCGAATCATCGACGACTTCCGCAAGACGGTCGCCTGGAGCGAGGGGTACGCCCAGCAGCACCAACGCGAGATCGCCGCGCTGCTTTCCGAGCGGGAGCAAGTGGGCCTGCGACGCATTCCCGAACGGTTCCGGGCCAAGCGTCTGTCGATGGAGTTGTGGAAGGACTGGTATGGCGAAGGCGATCCCTCGCTCCCCTTGAGTGCCGAGGACTGGCAGCCGCTGGTCGATCAGTTGAGTCCGCCAAGCCGCGCCACGCTGGATGGCGGACAACCGCCGGTGGAGCAATGGCGTTCGCTGCTGACGTACTTTTCGCGGGAAATCGCCGACACGCTGCCGGAGGAAAAGCGGACGGGCGTCGATCAGATGGATCGCAGTGATCGGATCGGCTTGCTGATGCGGTTCGCCATGCAGCCGCGGTGGGAAAGCCCGGAATTCGGCGGGACGCAACTGCGTCAGATGTTCTCCAAGCTTCCGCAGGAAGAGCGCGATCGCCTGCTGCAGCTTCCTCCGGACGAAATGGGGCGACAGTTGCGTTACCGGCTCTATCGGCAGCAGGCCGGCGAGCGACGGCCAGACCATCCGACCCCGCCGAACGACTACCGCCCACATCGCGGACAGCGCGACGACCAGTGGCGCGGATCCCGCGGGGACGACCGGCGGGGAGACGAGCGCCGGGGAAGCAATCCGCGCGACGTTTCGCCCGGCGCCCGCCGCGGCCCCCCCGATACTCGCCCCACTGGCGAGGCAAACGATCCGTTCGAAGTGCGCGATTAGCCCGTATGGTTCAAGGGCGCCGCGATCTGGCTGGTCGCCTCGTTGTTGAAAAAGCCGCCGAGAATGTTCGTGCATGCCGGTCGCTGGGTCATTACACTGGTAGGGAAACTAACTAGTTCACGACTCGAACAGGGTATACCATGATTCGCCCGGTACTTGCTTTCTGTTTGTTGGCGGCTTGTTGCACCTCGCCAGCGACGGCCGAGCAGCCGCGTCCCAACATCGTCTTCATCGCAATCGACGACCTCAACGATTGGGTCGGCTGCCTGAATGGGCATCCCCAGGTGCAAACACCGAACATCGATCGGCTGGCAGCGCGTGGCACGTTGTTCTCCAACGCCCATTGCCAGTCTCCGCTGTGCAATCCTTCGCGAACCAGCGTGCTGACTGGACTGCGCCCCTCGACAACGGGCGTGTATGGGTTGGCGCCTTGGTTTCGCAACGTGCCTGAGTTGAAGGGCATTGTCAGCTTGCCACAATACATGCGAGATCACGGCTATAAGACCTATTCGGCCGGAAAGATATATCATGGCGGGTACGGCCGCGGCAAGCAGGACAACGAGTTCGACGTGCTTGGTCCGGGCACGGAGGTCAAGGCGCGTCCGAAGCAGAAACTGGTCAACACGCCTTCCGGACATCCGCTGGTCGATTGGGGCGAGTTCGAGCACCGGGACGAAGACAAAGGCGACTGGAACGTCGCCAGTTGGGCCGTCAAACAACTCGAATCCGAGCCGCAGGAACCGTTTTTCCTGTCGGTCGGTTTCTTCCTGCCGCATGTGCCTTGCTATGCTTCGCCGAAGTGGTTCGAGTTGTATCCCGAAGCCACAACCGAATTGCCCCCGGTGCAAGCGAACGATCGGGCCGACACGCCGCGGTCGTCGTGGTATCTGCATTGGAAGCTGCCCGAACCGCGGTTGAAGTTTCTCATCGAGGCGGACGAGTGGAACAACCACGTTCGCAGTTATCTGGCCTGCGTAAGCTTTGTGGACAGCCAGGTGGGTCGAGTGCTCGACGCCTTGGAGCAAAGCGGCCAGGCGGACAACACCATCGTCGTGCTGTGGAGCGATCATGGCTACCACATCGGCGAGAAAGAGATTACCGGTAAGAATACGCTGTGGGAACCTTCCACCCGGGTGCCGCTGATCTTCGCCGGCCCGGGCGTCGGCAAAGAGGCCGATTGCCGACAGCCGGTCGAATTGCTCGACATCTATCCCACGTTGCTCGACCTGGCCGGACTGCCGCCGCGGGAGCAACTGGAAGGCCGCAGCCTGGCCGCACAGCTCAAGGACGCGGAGACGAAGCGTCCCTGGCCGGCCATCACCACGCACAACCAGGGCAATCACGCGATCCGTAGCGAGCGGTGGCGGTACATCCGCTACGCCGACGGCGCGGAAGAACTGTACGACATGCAGGCCGACCCGCACGAGTTCGACAACCTGATCGATGACGAGACCCACGCCGATGTGGTCGCCGAACATCGCAAATGGTTGCCAAAAAAAGACGCCCCCCCAGCCCCCGGCAGCGCTCATCGAGTGCTGATTCATCGCGACGGCAAGGTCACCTGGGAAGGGAAACCGATTGCCGCGGACGACGCGATTCCGGAGCGCTGATGTACCTCAGGCGTGCGCTTGCGAGCTAGCCAACTCGTGAAGATACTCAGGCGCAAAGTCGGCGCCGTTGGGCCACGACAAAGTATGCCCCTCTATGATGAACTCGCGGAAATACTCAACTTCGCGCAACGGCTCAAATATCGGTCCGGTCAATGAGCCTGACAAATCGACCTCGCCGCTGGTACCGTCGTTAAATCGCAGATCAATGCGATGTCCCGCTACATACCGAGCTTCGACAATGTGAAGAATCATAGTCATTCCAAAGGATCAATCCGGTTCAGAGGGAGTTCCTGACGAGCGAGTTCCCAATTTCTCGCCAACTCTTCCTCATGTGCATTATACCAATCTAGCACAGCGGCCAAGGCACGCCTCGGGAACTTGCCTTCGACGACGCCACCTTCAATTTCGACGGTGATTTCGTATTCGCCATACTCGGCGTGGAAATGTGGAGGAGAATGATCCCTGTAGTACATTCGAATGACGATACCGAGAAAGCGGCAGATTTCCGGCATGGACACAGTCCTCTAGAACACTCAAGCGCTACTGGTGGAACCGTTCCCGAGCTAAAGTTCCTTGATCGCCGTATTTAGGTCGACGATCGCTTGTTTGCCGTCGGCGAAGTACATCAGGCAGTTGTCGGCGGCGAACAGCGGGTTGGGGATGCCCGCAAAACCCGGGCTGAGGCTCCGCTTGATCACCACCACCGTCTTGGCCTGGTCGACGTTGAGGATCGGCATGCCGGCGATCGGACTGCTAGGATCGGTGCGGGCCAAGGGGTTGACCACGTCGTTGGCGCCAATCACCAGCACCACATCGGTCTGGGCGAAACTGGGATTGATGTGGTCCATCTCCTTCAGCTTGTCGTAGGAGATTTCCGCCTCGGCCAGCAGCACGTTCATGTGACCCGGCATCCGGCCGGCCACCGGGTGAATGGCGAATTCGACCGTTGCGCCGCGGGCTTCGAGAATATCGGTCAGTTCGCGAACGGCATGTTGGGCCTGCGCCACCGCCAGTCCGTAGCCGGGCACGATAATCACCCGCTCGGCGGTGTCGAACAACATGGCAACCTCATCGGCCCCGGCGCTCTTGATGCGGCCTTCGTAGATTTCGTCGGTGTCGCTGCCGCCGCCACTACCGGCGTCCATCACGCCGAACAACACATTGACCAGCGAGCGGTTCATCGCCTTGCACATGATCCGCGTAAGGATCAGGCCGCTGGCGCCGACCAGCGATCCGGCAACGATCAGCACCGTGTTGTCGATCACGAAACCGGTGGCGGCGGCGGCCAGGCCGGAGTAGCTGTTGAGCAGCGCGATCACGACCGGCATGTCGGCGCCGCCGATGGGGATTACCAGCGTGACGCCCAAGATTGAAGCGATCAGGCAGATTGCCCAGTACGCGGCCACATTTGGCGGATCGAGCACGGCCCAAAAGCCCAACGCGATCACTAGCACCGCCAGGCCGGCGTTGATGAGTTGGTGCGCGGGCAGACTCATCGGTTTCTTGAATTGTTTCAGTTCCTGGAGCTTGGCGTAGGCGACCAACGAACCCCAGAAGGTGACCGTGCCGATCAACCCGGAGAGAACCACGGCCACGCTCATCGCGACGGGGGGAGGGACCGAGGGTACCATTTGGCTGACCTTGATCAGTTCCGCCCCGGCGACCAACACGCTGGCGCCGCCGCCGAAGCCGTTGAAAATGGCGACCAATTGCGGCATGGCGGTCATCTCGACGCGAACGGCCAGGATCGCGCCAATCACCGTGCCGATCGCGACGCCGACGACGATCATCCCATAGCTTAGCACCTGTTGGCTTGCCAGCGTGGCGACAATGGCCACCAACATCGCCAGCGCCGCCAATAGATTGCCGCGGACCGCCGAACGGGGATGCGTCATTCCCTTGAGTCCGAGAATGAACAATATCGCCGCAGCCAGGTAGGCCAGGTTGATCAAATTGGTGCGCAGCACAGGGTCCATTCGCTCTTATTCCTCGATACAACATGCAACATGCAACATGCTATTTCCGCTTCTTCTTGAACATCGCCAACATGCGATTGGTCACCAGGAATCCGCCCACCACGTTGATCGTGGCCATAATTAAGGCGGCCAAGCCGAGTATGGCTGCCATGGTCGTTTCCTCCGCCCCGCTAGCCAAAATCGCACCGACGATGGTGATGCCGCTGATCGCATTGGAACCGCTCATCAGCGGCGTGTGCAGCGTGGGCGGGATCTTGGTGATGATCTCAAAGCCGACGAACACGGCCAGTGCGAAGATGGTCAGACCAGCAATCAGCAGGCCCAGCGGGGAAACCTTGGCGGCGACGTCGGCCATCGTTTGGGCCAGGAATACCTGTTGGTGGAGCAATTCAATCACGGCGAAACCTCGCGAAACGGCCATCCGACGCGACAACAGCGCAGAATTAAGCCACCGTTATACACAAGTTTGCGCGAGATGCGAGTAGACGCCGCGCAATAAGATCCAACGGCAATCGGTTCACGAACTCGCAGGGGCCGGTGGTCAGCCGCGGCTGGAAGCCGCGGCCACGAGGGGCTACTCCCGTTGCAGATCGCCCTCGGGGCCGGAGCTGCGGGTGCCGTCCGGATGGTTGATCTCGCGCCACGGCTTTTTGTTCTTGAAGGCGTCGCGTTCTCGTTCCAATTGCGACTTAATCTCGCCTTCCCCCTTTTCGTAGGCCTTGACCGACCACTCGACCGCTTTGTCCCAGTCGCCCGCTTCCGCGTAGGCGGCGGCCATCGTGCTGAGGATATGGGCTTGCTTATGGTCGGTCACCTCGCCCGCCTTGTTGGCCAGTTTTACCGCCCGCTCGCCTTGACGGATCTCCTCGTCCGGCGAGGTGGCCAGCAGCCAGGCCAGGTTGTTGAGCACGCCGCTGTTGTCTGGATCGATCTTCAGGGCCGCCTCGTAGTCGGCGATTGCTTCCTCCAGTTTGCCAATGCCAAGGTAGGCGTCGCCACGGCCGCGGAGCGAAGAGACATCGTCGGGAACTTTTTCGAGTATCTCCGTATAGACCTGGATCGCCTCGTCTGTTTGCTTCTCGCTCAGGTAGAAAGCCGCCAATTGCGACTTCAGTTCGAGGTTGTCGGGCTGCTTCTCAATAGCGGTCTTGAGGTAGGCTGCACCGTCTTCCAGATTCCCGGCGGAGGCCAGCAACAGCGCCTTCATGAGAATCGCTTCGGGCAACTCCGGTTGCTGTTCCAGCAGGGCGTCGACGTCGGCCATGGCTTTTTTGTCGTTGCCGGCGCGATTATGGATCTGCGAGCGCAACAGCAACAACGAGGGACTATTCGGCGCCAAATCCAACGCCGCGTCGGCGTCGGCCAGCGCCTTGTCGAGTTTGTCGTCCACGGCATAAACGCGGGCGCGGTAGCTATAGGCCAACGGAGAATCGGGTGCGATTTCGATCGCTTCGCTAAGCCGCTTTTCCGCTTCTTCCCGTTGGTCGTTCATGAACAAGACCACGCCAAGCGCCTCGAGCGTGCGCGCGTCGTCCGCATCGATTTTCAGGGCCGCCTCGAAATCGTCCTGCGCCTGCTTGAACTTCTCGGTGGCCAGAAAGTGCAACCCTCGCGAACGGAGCGCATCGACGTTGGCCGGCAACGCCTTTAGCGCCGCGTCGTAATCGGCCAACTGCTTTTGCTGCTCCTTCTGGAGATCGCCGCGGACCATCAGCGCCTGAGATTGGAACTGGCGGTCGTCGGGATCGGCGTGCTTGACCGCTTGCTCGGCCGCGGCCAGCGCCGCCTCGTCGTCGCCGCCGGGCAACGCTTGGAGACGCGCCGTCAGCAAGTACGCCTCGGCCATTTCTGGCTGCGACTCGGTCGCCTTTTCCAAATCGGTCAGGGCGATCTGCCGCAATTGCTGCCACTGCGGATTGGGGCGCTGCGTATCGAGGATCAAGGAACTCACCTTGGTCGCCCGTTCCAAGCGGGCGGAACCGAGTAATTGCTTGGCGAAGATAGTGTTATCTTTGTCGAGTCCCTTCAGCAGCGCTGTCTCGCACAACAGAATCGCGCGGCCTAATTCGTCCAGGCTGTCAGCGTTGATTCGCGTGTCGATCGCCTTGGCCAGATCCTTCTGGCCGGCGTTCTCGTCGGCCGCCCCGTCGGGGTCTGCGGGCGCCTCGTCGTCTTCGGCCGGATCGGCGTCATCAGTCGGCGGTACGAACTCCGCCGGCTCCTCCTGCTCCTCCGCGGCGGGCGGATCGTCCGCCGCAGCTTCCGTCGCAGCAACAATCAGTAAGGTACCCAGCCAGCAGGCCGCCAGCAGTGTCGCCCATGTGGGTAGCGTAGTAAGTGTCCAGCGCATTGTGATTCTCCCAGTCCGATCCATGCCGTTGATGTCGAAGTTCATGTTGCCGTCAATTCCGTATTGTCCCCGCGCCGTCGCTTCGATGCAAGCGGAGAACAAGCAACCCAACATGCCGCCTACAGCGGGGCGGGCAGATCGCGCCGGGCGAATACGACGGCGGCGGCGGCCGTGCATGCCAAGCCAATGCCGGTCAGCAGCCCGCCATATTGCAGCAACATGCCCCAGGCCAACTCCGGCTCAACCGCCATTCTCTGGGGCCAGTAGGCGCCGTAATAGGTGAAATAAAACAGCCAGTCGTTCCCAGGCGAGCCGAGTGCGACCACCTTGATAATCACTTGCAGCAGGCAAAAGCCCCCCATGATGCCGACCGTTCGCCAGCGATAGCGGTCCGCTGCGGAAACCAAGGTGGCGATGCCCGCGGTGCAAATGGCCAGCGCGATCACATTCATGGCCGCCGGGACGAAATGTCGCAAATCGATTAATTCGGTGAGCGGCACCATCCGTTTGAGCAGCCAGAAACGGGTGACTTCGACCTCGACCAACTGGATTCCGACATACGTGCCGCACCACAAGGCGACGCCCAGCACAATGCAACCGATCAGCGTCACCGAGCTGTGCGCGGCGAGCAATTGCAGGCGACTGATCGGTTGGGCCAGCAGCATTTCCAGCGTGCCGCGGTCCAACGGTCCGCTGACGGCGTCGGAACCGCGAGCGATCGCCCATAGCGAGGCAATCAAAACCACTGTCGGATCGACGTACCCCAAGGCGATGCGGCCGACCGGCGAGGCGGCTTGTTCGAGCGACATGCCGAACATGCCTTGCAGCTCCGGCGGCAAATCCTGGACGAGATCGAGAAAGCTCGACGATGGCAGGAAACTGCTCAACCAGACGAACACCCACTGAAAGACGAACATCACCAAGGCGCAGCCCAGCATCAGCCACCAGGCGTCTCGAAAAGTGCGTCGCCAGAGCGTCCAGAATACCATGTTATTCCCGTGCGGCCGAGGCAATGGTCAGTTCGTCATCCAGCGGTTCGACGATCGGCGCCTCGCGCTGTTGTTCGTCGTGATGATGTTCATCGTGATGGAAGCGATCGTAAACTGTCTGCAAGCCGATCGGCGAAACGCTCACCTCGGCCAGCGGCAGCGTTGCCAGCCAGCCCAGCAGCGCGGTCAATTCGCCGGGGGTGTCGATCTCCAGCCCGTCGCGGCCCACGCGGCGGACCTGCAACTGGTCTGCCAGTTCTTCCGGCGCCTCCGGCAGCGGTCCGGTCAGTTGGGCCTTGATGCGGTGCTGTCGCAGCAAGGCGTCCATCCGTTGCGAGTGTACCAGCCGGCCGCGACGGAGCATGATGACCCGATCGCAGACGCGTTCCACCTCCGACAGCACGTGCGAGGAGAAGATCACGGTGCGCCCCCGCCGGCCCGCCTCGGCCACAAGCCGCAAGACTTCGCTGCGAACCGACGGATCGAGGTTGGCGGTCGGCTCGTCGAGGATCACCAGCGGCGATTCGACCGCCATCGTGAACGACAGGGCGATCATCTGCCTCATGCCGGTCGAGCACCGGGCGACCTGCCGTGAAAGATCAAGCCCCAGGCGGTCGGCGATTTCGATCGAGCGCGGATAATTGCCGTCGGGCCGCAATTGGCTGAAGAATTTCAAGACGTCGCGGCCCCGCATGCGGCGAAACAGCCGGGCCTCGCCCGGCAGATAGGCTACCTGGCGATGCGCCGCGACCGACTGGTGATAGCAGTCGTGCCCGTCGATTTTGGCCCAACCGACCGAGGGCTGCATAAAGCCCAGCAGCGTCCGCAGCAGCGTCGTCTTACCGGAACCATTGGGACCGAGCAATCCACAGATTTCGCCGCGAGGAACGCTGAACGAACAATTGTCCAGCGCCGTGAAGCTGCCGAACCGCTTGGTCAGTCCTTTGGTTTCCACGAGAGAAGTCACGGCGGGCATTCCCGATCGATAGGCATGGCGAAGCAAACGGTTAACTATACGCCACCGCGCCCACGGAATTCCAGGTGGTAAGCATGCCTGTATCAACGTGACTGCATAAACGTGCCTGGATTAACGTGATTGTGGCGGGAAGCCCCAGGCACATTAATATAGCGGAAAGGTTTCAGACGGCTGGTGGGCTTGGTCCATGATCGCGCGGAGCCGCTTGGCCACGTCGGGATGCTTGTCGGCAATGTTGTTCTCCTCGCCGATGTCTTGGCTCAGGTCGTACAGTTCGATCGGGGCGTTGCGGTTTTTCTTGAGATTTAGCCGCACCCCCTTCCACTTGCCCGCTCGCACCGCCTGCTTGCCTCCCCTTTCCGTGAATTCCCAGTACAGATAGTCGTGCTGCTGCTGGTCGTCGGGGTTGCCGAACAACGTCGGCACGATCGAGACGCCGTCGATTTCCTCGGGCGTCTCGGCGCCGGCCAACTCGCAGAAGGTGGGCAGCATGTCCCAATGCGCGCTGATCAGTTCGCTCTTGGCGCCGGCTTCGATCTTGCCGGGCCAGCGGGCGAGCAAAGGCACGCGGATGCCTCCCTCGTACAGGTCGCGTTTGAAGCCTCGCAGCGGTCCGTTGGAATCGAAGAATTCCGGATCGTGGCCCCCTTCCTGGTGCGGCCCGTTGTCGCTGGTCAGCATGATGAGCGTGTTTTCGGTCAACTCAAGCTCGTCCAACAAGGCCAGCACCTGACCCACGCTGTCGTCCAGGCGGGTCATCATCCCGGCGAAACTGGCGATCGGGTTGTTCACTTCGGTACCTGCGTAGCGGCCGACCTTATTCTCGAACTGGGAAAACTTCTCGCGGAACGGGGCGACCGCATCTTCCGGCGCCTGCATCGCCGCGTGAGGAATCGTGATCGACATGTAGCAAAAGAACGGCTTTTTGTGATTCGCCTTGATGAACGCCAAGGTCTCTTCCATGATCAAGTCGTGCGAGTACTGCGTGCCGTCTAGCTCCACCCGCTGATCGTTCTTCCACAAGTGGCCGGGATAGAAGTTGTGCGCCTCGCGCTGGCAGTTGTAGCCGAAAAAGGCGTCGAAATGTTCCATCGGATCGGAGGTCGATCCTGGCCCGCCCAGCCCCCACTTGCCGAACATGCCGGTCGTGTAGCCGGCTTGCTTTAGCAGTCGCGGGATCGTAACCGTATCGGCCGGCATCGGCGCCTGGCCCTCGGGCCTCACCTCGCGATTGCCGCGAACCACGCAATGCCCCGTATGCAGACCGGTCATCAATGCGCAGCGGGTGGGCGCGCAGACGGTGCTGCCGGCGTAATGATCGGTGAACTTCATCCCCTCGGCGGCCAGTCGATCGATATTGGGCGTTTGAAATTTCTGCTGGCCGTAGCAACTCAAGTCGCCATAGCCGGCGTCGTCGAGCAGGATGTAGATGATGTTGGGCTTTACCGCCGGCTCGGCCGCGGCCGGCCGGCCAACCAACAGGAACAGGACCAACAGCGGCAGTAACATGGCCAGATGCCGGCAGGTTCCAAGTCGTTCATGGAACAAGTTGCCGTTTACCAGATTTCGGAGCATGGGTGAGGTTGTCCTTCGTATCTCATCTCGGCTGACCAAACAACGAAGCCTTCATTATAGACGATTCCGACCGGGCAATCAAAATCGCCCAGCAGCCGAGCCGGCCGGGGCGTATCCCGTTGTTCTCGCTGGCGGCGGGTGGCTATACTATTGCGGCACAGCCAGGGCTGAATCGCCAGCCAGGCACTTTTTCGGCAGCAGGACGCAGCATGAACAGCGAGACTTTTTTACAACCACGGCGGCTGCGGCTCGCAATCGCCATGCTGGCCGCCGCACTGGCGGGTTGCTCCCAGCCGACGATTCCCGAAATGCCGCCGGTCACGGTGACCACCACCCAGGCGTTCGTCGCCACGGTGCCCCGGCAGCAGGTATTCATTGGTAAAATCGAAGCGGTCAACGAAGTGAAGCTCCGCGCCCGGGTGACCGGCTTTCTCGACAAGGTGGAGTTCGCCGGGGGCAGCCTGGTCGAGCAGGGCCAGGTGTTGTTCGAGATCGAGCGGGATCCGTTTGTCTTCCGCAAGGATCAGGCCGAGGCGCTGCTGGAAAAGGCCACCGCCGAGTTGAAGCTCTCCGAGGGAAATTATCGTCGCGCGATCGACGCCCACCGCGGCGGCGGAGTGACCGACGAGGAACTGGCCGAGCGCCAAGCGCAATACTACCAGGCCAAGGCGGTTCAAAAGGACGCCGAGCAGGCGCTCCGCCTGGCCGAACAGGATCTGGCCTACACCACCGTCAAGGCGCCCTTTGACGGACAGATCAGCCGAACTCTGGTCGACGCGGGCAACCTGGTCAGTGGCAGCGGAGAGGGAACGCAGTTGGCGACGGTTATTTCCACCGATCCGGTTCATGTTTACTTTCAGGTCTCCGAAGGACTGGTAAATCAACTGCGGCGTCAATTCGCCGACTCCGACAAGAAAGCGCCGGACAAAGGGGACGTCAAGATCGCGGTGAAGCTCGATGGCGAGACCGATTTCGAGCACGAAGGTTGGATCGACTACGTCGGCATCCGCATCGACGGCGATACCGGTACCGCGGAGATTCGCGGCGTGGTACCGAATCCGCGGAACCTACTGCAGCCGGGCCAATACGCCCGCGTCAAGGTATTTGGCGAGCCGATCGACAATGCCGTGCTGGTTCACGAGGAGGCGATCGGCAGCGATCTGCGCGGCCAATATCTGTTGACGGTGAACGACGACGGGCTGGTGTTGAAGAAGCCGGTCGAACTGGGCGGACTCTATATGAACAACCAGATGCGGGAGGTCACGCCGACAGCAAGCGAGTTGGAAGGCACGCCGCCCTTCTCCGCCGACGACTGGTACATCGCTCGCGGCCTGGCCAAGGCGTTTGCCGGCATGCAAGTCGTGGCAACCCAAGACGCCGCGTTGGGCAAGCCGGCGGATGCAGCCACGCCGGCGGCGAACACCAGCGAGTGAAGCTGATCGTTTTAGCTGACCGCTGACAGCCCATTCTCGCTCGAACAACCGGAAAGCCGCTCCACTCGATGTTCAGTCATTTCTTCATCCACCGCCCGATCTTCGCCTGCGTGATTTCGTTGGTGATTATGTTCGTGGGCGGGATCGCCTATTTTCAGTTGCCGACCGAGCAAACCCCCAACATCACCCCGCCGACGGTGCAGGTCTCGGCTCGCTATCCGGGCGCGGGCGCCGCGGTGATTGCCGACACGGTCGCCGCGCCGATCGAGGAGCAGGTGAACGGCGTGGAGAACATGCTCTACATGCAGAGCAAAAGTTCCGACGACGGCACCATGAACCTGACCGTCACCTTCGAGGTCGGCACGGACGTCGACATGGCCAACGTGCTGACGCAGAACCGCGTGGCGATCGCCCAACCCGGCTTGCCCGAGGAGGTCAAGAAAGAAGGGGTCACCACCAAGAAGCAATCGACCAACATCGTGCTACTGGCGACGGTCTATTCTCCCAACGGCAGCATGGACGAGTTGGAACTGACCAACGTCATCATGCGCGAATTGCGCGACAAGATCGCGGTGCTCAAGGGGGTGGGGGACGTGCAGGTGATGGGGGCCAAGGACTTCGGCATGCGGATTTGGCTCGATCCGGAGCAGATGGCCTCCTACAATCTCACCACTATCGACGTCATCAACGCGCTTCGCGAGCAGAACGTGCAGGTCGCCGCCGGCCAGATCGGCGCCCCTCCCAGCCCCACGGGACAGCAGTTTCAATACACCGTGACCACCAAGGGGCGACTGGAAACGAAGGAAGACTTCGAGGACGTCATCGTCAAAGTGGCACGAGTCGACGGCGACGTCCGAACTGTCAAATTGGGAAACATCGCCCGAGTTCAAATCGGCGCCCAAGCCTACAACTGGTCGGTTCGCTTGACCAGCGCCGGCTCGGCGGTCGACGAGGGAGCGGCCAAGCTGAACAACGTGCCGGCGGTCGCCATGGCAGTCTACCAGTTGCCGGGCGCCAATGCGCTGGAGGTGCGAAAGCAAGTCGGCGAGACCTTGGCCGAGATCGCCGCCCGCGACGTTCGCTTTACCAGCGGGCAGGTCGCCTATTCGATTCCCTATGACACCACGCGGTTCATCGAGGCCTCGATCGACGAAGTGATCGAGACACTGTTCATCGCCGTGGTGCTGGTGGTGGCCGTGGTGTTCATTTTCCTGCAAGACTGGCGGGCCACGCTGGTTCCCGCGGCCACCATTCCCGTGGCGCTGATCGGCACATTCGCCGTGATGCTGGGACTCGACATGTCGCTCAACACGCTGTCGCTGTTCGGAATCGTGCTGGCGATCGGCATCGTGGTGGACGACGCGATCATCGTCGTCGAGAATACCAAGCGGCTAATGGACGAGGAAGGTCTTGATTCAAAGGCGGCCACGGCCAAGGCGATGACGCAAATTACCGGACCGGTGATCGCCACCACATTGGTGCTACTGGCCGTGTTCGTGCCGACGATGGTGCTCGGCGGCATTACCGGGCAGTTGTATCGGCAGTTCGCGATTACGATCTCGGTGGCGACGATCTTCTCGTCGATCAACGCCCTGACGCTCAGCCCCGCCTTGTGCGGCATGCTGCTGCGGCCGACTCCTCAGAAGCAATTCGTGCTGGCGCGTTGGTACAACCGCAACTTCGACCGCGCCACGGCCGGCTACTCGACGCTGGTGCGAAGCTTTCTCAAGGCGTTTCCCTTGCTGATGCTGGTGTGGGTGATCCTGGGGGGCGCTTTCTTATGGCTGTTCTCGGCGGTGCCGACTGGTTTTCTGCCGAACGAGGACCAAGGCTACGTGATGGTTCACATCCAACTGCCCGAGGCCGCCACCTTGCAGCGGACCGAGGCGGTGCTGCAAACCGCCTCCGAAGCGGTGATGGAGATCGAAGGGGTCACCAACGTCGTGGGCGTGGCCGGCTATTCGTTGCTGGACAGCCTGGCAACCAGCAACAACGGCGCGATGTTCGTCACGCTCGCCCCTTGGAGCGAACGGACCACGCTAAAAAGTTCGGCCCGCGGCATCCTGATGCAGATCCATCGGCGACTGGCAAGGATCGAGGAGGCCGCCTTCCTGCCTTTCTCGCCGCCGCCGATTAGCGGCCTGGGAGCGGCCGGCGGATTCGAGATGCAGATGCAACTTCGCAGCGGCGGCGACTTACAGGAGTTGGAGGCGGTCGCCGGCCGCCTGGTCGGGTTCGGCAACAGCGACGAAGTCCCGCAGGTCACCCGCATGAATTCCTCGTTCCGCGCCGGCGTGCCGCAGTTCTACGTCGACGTCGATCGCGAAAAGGCAATGCGGCAGGGAGTCGAACTCAGTTCCGTATTCAGCACGTTGCAGGCGTTTCTCGGGTCGGCCTACGTGAACGACTTCAACTACGAGGGGCGGGTCTATCGGGTGTTCGTTCAGGCCGAGGCGGATTTTCGCAGCGTGCAGCAGGATATTTTGAATCTCCAGGTCCGCAACGATCAAGGCAAGATGGTCCCGCTGGAGACCTTGGCCACCGTCATCGACACGGCCGGGCCGAAGACTGTGTTTCGTTTCAACAAACTCCCCTCCTCGCAAATCACCGGCACGCCGGGGGCGGGCTATTCCAGCGGCGAAGCGATCGACGCCCTGCAGGCGATGTTCGTGGAAGTGGCCCCGCAGTCGATCGGCTATCAGTGGAGCGGGGTCACCTTTCAGGAACTAGACGCCGGCAATCCCATGTTGATCTTCGCCGCGGCGCTGGTCTTCGGCTATATG
>JBGTJT010000702.1:0-2573 GCA_041744995.1 Pirellulales bacterium
GCCGCGGCGTGGAACTCCGGCGGCGAGAAATCGCCGATGGCCTGTACGATAACGGATTGGCTGGAAGACATGACGGCCAGTTCTCCCCAATCGCGGCTAGTCGGTCAAGTCCGCTTCGCGGGCGGTGAGCAGTCGTAGCGCTTCGTCGGACGAGGTCGCGGCCCGCAACTCGGAGACGAAATCGGCGTCTCCGACCATCCGGCTGAGCCGGGCCAGCGTGCGCAGGTGCCCGGTGTCGTCGAGGGAGCAGATCAGAAAGAAGATATCGGTCAGCCCGCCGCGGTCGGCCCCAAACGGAATGCCTTGCGGCGTCACGCCCAGCGCGATGAACGCCTCGCCCAGGATGCTCGGTAGTGGTCGCCTGGGGTGCAACAGGGCCACGCCGTTTTCGACCGCCGTGGGATGCATCTGCTCGCGGGCGCGGACCGCCTCGGCCATCTTGGGCGGATCCCACAACAGGCCGGTGGTCGCGGCGAGGTCGCACAGCCGGGTGACCAACGAGTTCCGCGTGCGAGCGTCGAACGGAACCGCCACGGCTTCCGGCTTGAGCATCTGCGAGATAACCGGCATCGGCTCGGTATCGGACCGTTCGAGAATCGACTCCACCTCGATCAAGTCGGCGTCGTCCGACAGGCCAATGCGATTCTCCAGCCAGTGATGAATCTCCTGTCTTGAAAACTGCCAATCGCCCCCCAGCCGCCGCCCCGGCAGCTTGCCACGATCCGCCAGCCGCTGCACCTTGTCCGGGTTGAGGTGCAGATAAGCTGCTAGCTGGGCGACGTCAAAATCTTCTTCCGACATGGAGTACGTCTCAAAAAGGTTTACCGCTGGGCAATGGGGGCGCTCTCTTACTCTCTTTTCTAGCCGCGCAGTTGCGCGAAAGCCAATACCAGCACGAACGCGCAAGCGAGTGCATCGGCGGGAGAACACGTGTTCCGCCGCCGAATCGTTTCGGGCACGTACGCAAACTGCTCCGCGAATGCACTCGCTTGCGCGTCGTGCTGGTATTGGCTCGCGGCCTCGGAGGGCCGCCTTACGAACTCGGCAGCCTTGATGCTAGCAGTATTCGTGCCGCAAGCAAATCTGGCTTGACACATTTGCCCGTTTGGTTGAAATTTCATCCACGATTATGAAGACTTTCCCTGGCATGGAGGCCGGAATTACTTGCGATCCAAACGATTTCCCCACACACTCAGTTTGCAAGCACTGCTGCCGCAGGCGCGGTTTCCCATCGCCGGCGCGGGTGACGTTCGGGTGGCGGCTTGCTGCCGCGATTCGCGCCGCGTCGAGCGGGGCGATCTGTTCGTCGCCATCTCCGGCGTCGGCGACGACGGCCATTGCCACGCCCGCGAAGCGGTCCGCCGCGGCGCCGCGGCGGTATTGGCCGAGCGACCGGTTGCCAGCGAAGGCGCCCCGGTGGCGTTAGTAGACAACACCGCTGCGGCCTACGCCCAACTTTGCCAAGCCTTCGCCGGCCAGCCGGCCAGGGAACTCGCCGTGATCGGCGTGACAGGCACCAACGGCAAGACGACCACCACCAGCTTGATCGCCGCGATTCTGGACGCCGCGGGCCGGCGAGTCGGTTTGAGCGGCACGTTGGGCAATTGCGATTCTGAAATCTCCTGGCCCAATCCGCTGACCACGCCCGGCGCCGAGGCGCTGGCCGACTGGTTGGATCGTTGCCGCGCCCACGGCTGCTCGCACGCCGTGCTGGAGGTCTCCAGCCACGGCCTGAGTCAATCGCGGATCGCCGGCATCCCGCTGGCCGCCGCTTGCCTTACCAACATCACCTCCGACCACCTCGATTACCACGGCAGCCTTGCCAACTACCGACAGGTCAAGCGGCGAATGCTCGACGCGCTCGCTCCCGACGGGTTGGCGATCATCAACAGCGACGACCCCATCTGCCGCAGTTGGCTGGCGGACATCGAGTGCCCCACACTCACAATCGGTATGCAGTCGTCGGCCGACGTGACGGCGCGGCTGCTGGAGGCCCACCGCAGCGAGCAATCGTTTGTGATCACCGCCGGCAGCGAATCGATCGCCGTCCGCACGGCGATGATCGGCGAGCATCACATCTACAATTGCCTGATCGCCACGGCGGCCGGCCTGTCGATGGATATCGACCTGGCCACCATCGCCCGCGGGCTGGAGAACATCACGGCCATGCCGGGGCGGCTGGAACGGATCGAATGCGGGCAGCCGTTCGGCGTGTTCGTCGACTATGCCCACACGCCCGACGCCTTGCAGCGCTCGCTGTCGACGCTGCGGCAAGTGACCGAGGGCCGATTGATCTGCGTGTACGGCGCCGGCGGCGATCGCGATCGCAGGAAGCGGCCGGAGATGGGCCGCGTCGTGGAACAGTTTACCGACGCGGGAATCATCACCAACGACAACCCGCGCCGCGAACCGCCGGAACAGATCATCGAGGAAATTCTGGCCGGTTACTTTCGGCCGGAGCAGGCCATTATCGAGCCGGACCGGGCCTCGGCGATCGGCGCGGCACTGAACGCCGCCGAGCCGGGCGACTGCGTATTGATCGCCGGCAAGGGACACGAAACCATTCAAGAAAT
>JBGTJT010000703.1:0-5685 GCA_041744995.1 Pirellulales bacterium
TCCGCGGCGGGCCGGCCGCAGCGTGATGCAGGCGCTGGCCATCGGCGCGGGCATCATGGGCGCCGCCGGCGTGATGTTCTTCTTCTTCGGCAGTCAACTCGTCGGCTGGTTCTTAGACGCCTCGCAGGAAGCCGTCGCCCAACAGGCGGGCCAGCTTTTGCAGATTGCCGCCTTCGGTATGGTGCCGCTGGCAGTCACCATGATCTTAGCCGGCGCGCTCCGCGGTGCGGGCGACACCCGTTGGCCGCTGCTGTTCACGCTGATCGGCCTGCTGGCGGTCCGCATTCCGTTGGCGTATCTGTTGACGCGCGAAGATTGGTATCTATTCGACCAGCCCGGCTGGTTCGATTACGGCATCCTCGGCGCCTGGTACGCGATGATGATCGATATCTTCGTGCGGTGCGTGCTGGTGGCGTGGCGGTTCCTGCAAGGCGGGTGGAAGCGGGTGGTGGTGTAGGTAGCATGGGCCCCCGGCCCGTGCGTGAGAGATGTATTCGTTTCAACATATCCTCACACAACAGAATCTCGCGAGGCATCCCAGTACTTGATCCCCACCTCATCGAATTGCTGTTCGAGCGATTCGAGAGCAGCGCATGGTTGGTCGACTCTCTTCTTGCACGGTCCTGGGGCTCATGCTTCTTCTCGCACGGCCCAGGTGGCCATGCTGGGCTGCGCAAAATGGTGACATCTTGGGTATCGGGATCTACCTGGTTTTGTTCCTGCCATTTCAAGTTGCATGAGGCAGGGTCGTTCACGACCCTTTCCCGCGAAAGCGGTAATAGCCCCGTGCTTTAGCACGGGGTATCAAGGCAGCGAAACATCCGCTAGCCCCGTTTCACGGGGCTTCTCGCTGTGCTGGCTTTAGCCCTCTTTCGGCTTCGTTTGCCGCGCCGAGTTGCTCCAACGTCGAAGGGCTAAAGCCGCCCCGGCGAGAAACCCCGTGAAACGGGGCTGGAACGCGTCTCGGATTGGTTCGCGACCCCCGTGCTGAAGCACGGGGCTATTACCGCTGCGCGGAGAAGGCTCGTAAACGAGCCTGACGGAAGCTTTCATACTTCTCAATCCCGTCTGGAACAACGGAACAAAACCGCTCTCGAAATTGATTCCCGGATACATCGATGTTGCACGGCCCAGGGGCCATGCTACGGTTGCTCCTTCAGCAACCCCGCACAAACCAGCTCCTTGTCGTTCCGCGCGAACACATGCCCGTGGGCGTAGGCCGGGTGGGACCAGCAAACTCCGTCGCGGCGGCGGAGTTGTTCGGTGGTGGGGTCGATCAGTTTGGCGCGGCTGAGCTCGTGAAATCCTTCGGGCGAGAGCTTGCAGATAATCAGTTCGCCCCGTTCGTTGAACATCCAGTATTTGTCGCCGTTGCGGACCGTGTGGATGTTGCTCCAGCGGTTGGGCGGCGTGGCGGTGAGGTCTTCCCAGACGCGTTCGCCGTTGGCGGCCTTCAGGCAGCGCAGCTCGCCGTAGGAGTCGACGCCGTAGATGTACTCGCCGTCGAACACCGGTGTGGCGATGATTGAGTGTAGCGCCTCGGTGTCCCGCTCGCTGCGGCCCGCTTTTTCCCACAACTTCTCGGCGGCCAGCTTGTCCTGGTCGAGCCGGATCATCCGCGAGCCGTCGTAAAAGCTGGTAAGAAAGACCCGCTCACGCTCTTCATCAAGCACCGGCGTGGCGATGTTGATCACCATATTCCTGGGCGGCGTCGGCACCTGCCAGTGAACCTTGCCGGTAGCTGGCTTAAGTCCGGCCAAGTGCTCGCCCGTCCAGACAAGCAGCACCTCCTCGCCGGCTTGCTGGATAACAATCGGCGCCGAGTAGGAAGCCCGGTCGTCGAGCGCCTTCCACACTTCCTTGCCGGTCTGCTTGTCGAAGGCCACCACGCAGGCTCCGGCGCCGCCGATCTGCACGATACAAAGGTCCTTGTAGATCAGCGGCGAGGCGGCGATGCCCCAGATCGGCATCTTGATGCGGTACTCGGCGTTGCAGTCGTGCTTCCACAGCACCTCGCCGCTGTCGACGTCGAGGCAATGCAGGTGGCCCATCGTACCCAACGCGTAGGCGCGGCCGTCGCTGACCGACACGCTGGCCCGCGGCCCGGCGGTATAGCCGACGTCGACATACGGGCAGTCGTAGCTATGCGTCCACTTTCTCTCGCCGGTTTTCCAGTCGAAGCAGTGAATTCGCTCGATCTGCTTCGGCTCGGCCACGCGATCGGACACCAGCACGCAGCCCTCGGCGACGGTGGGGCCGCTGTAGCCGCTGCCGATCGGCACCGTCCAGCGACGCTTGAGGTTCTCAGCGGGGAACTTGTCGTAGACAGCCGGCTCGCTCCAGACGCCATCGCGATTCGGTCCGCGCCATTGGGGCCACTCGTCGGCAATCGCGGAAGATACATTGAGCAGCACGGCCAGCAAGAAGGCAAAGCGAAGCATCGAGATTCCTCCGGAGGGAAAGCGAGCAGGTCCGTCGCGGACGCGGCTTGATCCAGCATAATGCATCCGTCGCCGCAAGGCGACCAGCAAGGCTACATCTGCTCGACCACGTCGATGCCCAGCAATTGTAGGCCTTGCTGGATGGTGCGCCCCGTCAGGTCGGCCAGCAGCAATCGGCTGTCTCGCTGCGCGGACGACTCCGCCTTGAGCACGGGGCACTCATTGTAGAAGGTCGAAAATGCCTCGGCCAGCTCGAACAGGTAGTTGGTAAGGTGGTTCGGCCGGTAGTCGGTCGCGACCGACTCCAGCGCCTCGCCGAATTGCAGCAACCGCAGCGCCAGCGCCCGCTCGGCCACCTCCGCCAACGTGACAGCGGCGTCGCCGTCGCGGAGATGCTCGACGTCGACCTCCCCCTTGCGAAAGATCGCGCGGACACGGGCGTAGGCATACTGCATGTAGGTTGCCGTGTTGCCCTGCATGGCGACCATCTTCTCGAAGCTGAACACGTAATCGCTTTCGCGATTGTGCGAGAGATCGGCATACTTCAGCGCGGCAATGCCGACCACGTCCGCGATCTGCCGCCGCTGCTCGTCCGACAGTTCGGGTCCGGTCGGCTTGGCTTCGTCGTTGCCGCTGACCACCGCCAGCGCTTTTTCAATTGCTTCGTCGAGCAATCCCTCGAGGCCCACCGTGTCGCCGCTGCGGGTCTTGAAGGGGCGACCGTCTTCGCCCAGCACGGTGCCGAACTTCACGTGTTGCAACTCGACGTCGTCGTATCCCCAGCGGCGGGCCGTCTCGAACAGATGAGTGAAATGCAGGCTCTGGCGATGATCAACCACGTACAGAATCGCCGCCGGCCGCCACGTTTCCATGCGGTATTGGATCGTCGCCAGGTCGGTGGTGGCGTACAGGTACGCGCCGTCCTGCTTGCGGACGATCATCGGCACGTCGTCGCCCTCGAAGAACACGCAAACCGCGCCGTCACTTTCCTGGGCAATGCCCTTAGCGAGCAGATCGTCCACCACACTAGACAGCCGGTCGTGATAAAAGCTCTCGCCGAGCGTGTGATCGAACGTGACGCCGATGCGGCGATACACCCGGTCGATGTCTTCCAGGCAGGCCGGCAGGAACTGCTTCCACAGCGCTAGGTTCACCTGGTCCCCGACGTGCAGCATGGAGGTCTCGGCCAGCACGGCCCGGGCGACGTCGGGATGCGCCGTCAGCCGGGCGGTGAATTCCGCATCGCCTTCGGCGGCCCCGATCGCCTGCTCCGCTTGACGCAGTTGCGTTTGATGTTCCTGAAGCTGTCGTTGCGCTTTGGCCAGCGCCTTGGCGGCCTTCTTGTCGTCCGGCGGCGAGTCGGCTTGCAGGTCGCCTACCAACGCTTCCTGCCGCTGGACCTTCTCTCGCAGTTGAGGCAATGTTTGCCTCAGCTTGACGTGCGCCACCATCCCGCTAACGACGCGATACAGCCGCGCCAGTTCGCCCACCGGGCTGGCCGCGAACGCCCGTTGGTCGAGAAAGTGCTTGTAGCCGTAGAGGATCATGCCGAACTGGGTGCCCCAGTCGCCGATGTGGTTGTCTCCTTGCACCGAATGGCCGAGGAACCGCAGCGTGCGGACCAGCGCGTCGCCGATGACGGTCGAGCGAATATGGCCGACGTGCATCGGTTTGGCAACGTTGGGAGCGGAGTAGTCGACCACGAAGGAGCGCGGCGCTTCGACCCGCGGAATCGCCAGGCGCTGGTCGCGGCGGGCGGCCTCCAAGCGGGCGACCAGCACCGAGTTTTTGATCCGCAGATTGATAAAGCCCGGCCCGGCGACTTCCGGCGGTTCGCACAGGTCGTCGATCGCCAATTGGGCGACGATGTCGGCGGCGATCTCGCGGGGGTTCTTGCCGAGGACGGCTTTCAGCGGCATCGCCAGATTGGCCTGATAGTCGCCAAACTTGGCATCGCCGCTGGGGCGAATCATCTCCAGCAGCGGCGCTGCATCTTCGACCAATGGTTCAAGAACCGCCGCAAATCGCTGCTTGATTTCCGCCAACAAACTCATAGTACCCGTCCCAAGAGGAAGACTGCCTCGCACGCTGCCCCCTGTAGAATAACAGCTTCACGGCGACTCGCTAGACGGCCGAGGTAGCCAGCCAAGTGAGACGGCACCCGGTCGTAGCGATTAGGGTGGCAATGAAGCATTTCGAACAGAATCGCTATATGCAGATATCATCGATACCTGCTCGCAGCTTTCGCCTTCGGTGCTCCTCACTTTCCCTTGGATGTTTTTTTAGCAGTTCGGTGACGCGCTCTCTACGCGTTTGGTCGAAGGCCGGCAAGTCGTCAGCGATAATCAGTCGTGCGTTTTCGCATCCAACGGCCAATTGGAGCGTGGAACAAGCAATTCGCAGTTGAACGCTGTCCAAGGGATATTTGGCAATGAGCTTTCGTAGCGGCGGTGCCGCATCGTCGCCCATACGTGAAAGCGCTCGAGCGAATGGAAATCGGTCGAATTCGCTGGTTTCACCATCGCTTAGATAGACAGGTTCATAGACCATCAAATTTTCGGCCAAAGTCGGTACGGCACCCGTATACTTGCAATGACCAATAATCCACAGAGCGGCAAATTCGGGACTGCAATTCTCGATCTCGTTGGGAAAGCTATGTGCCTTAATCCATTCATGCATCCGACGCAAATCATCAGGATCCGTTTCGCCCTTATCATGCGCTTCAAAGTACTCTTGCAACGCCGCGTACCGTTCCAAGACGTCGGTGCTGGTTAAAGCCACCTTGAGCGAATCGCTTTCAGGCCATGTGTTGTTCTTGCTGCAGGATGCAACAAACGCTGTAAGCATCAAGATTCCGATCAGTCGATACATCAGTTGCACCTTGCGCTTGTACTCCGACAGGCGAGCCGCCTGTCGCTACGTTATTCGACCAGCTTGCCGTCCGCATCCAGATAGGGCAGGGCGCCGGTGTACTTGATCGGTACGCGCGACTTCTGATACTCGACCAGCTTGGCGAAGCCCACCTGGATCAACTCGCGCTGCACTTGCTCGCGGACGTCGTCCAATGTGTTGCCGCCCGGCTTGATCTCGGTCGCTTGCAGCAAATGGACGCCGAAGGGTGAGACGATCGGCTCGCTGATCGCGGGCGGGTCCAGCGCGAACACCGCCGCGGCGATCGCCTCGGTCGTCTCGCCGCGGCGGGAGATGAAGCCTTGATCGCCTCCCTGCTCGGCCGTGGGGAGAT
>JBGTJT010000704.1:0-5861 GCA_041744995.1 Pirellulales bacterium
TCGGACCTCCTTGGGTGGAATGGCGTTTTTTATTCAACCATTCCGTTCTACCACGGGAGGTCCACTTTTTGGCAAGCTAGCACGCAACACAACTCCTTGCGCCACCGCGTGCTAGCACGCGAGGGATGCGAGTTACACCCGTCGCATTTGGTCGATTCGACTAATTCCACCGATTTGTGGGGGCTGCTCGCTATTTCGCTATTTACAACCGTCCGGCGCGCCCGATAAACTTCGCGGCCCACTTTCCATCCCGTCCGTGGCAGTTGTTGGCCTCGTGACTTTCAGGAAGACGCCTGGGAAAAGTGTGCGTTCAGGAGGAACATGCCGTGATGGTTCGCTCATTTGCGTTGTCGATGGCGATTGGCATCGGGGTGCAGCTTGCGCCGGGAGTCGGCTGGAGTGAATCACCGCCGCTGCGCGGCACTCCCGCGCCTCCCGTGGCGCTGCCGCCGGAGTTGCTCGACGACCAGCCGGCAGGCGAGCGTTCGGCCATCTTGTTGCGCGAGGCGTCGGTCCCAGAGACCGAGACACCACACCCAGCAGCCGACGCCTCAGCGACGCCAAACACGGTATTGCCAACTAAAGCATCGCTGGACGGCCCTGTCCGTTCGGCGCGGCGAACCGCGCCCCCCGCGGCAACAACAACTCGCCCGCAATCGCCAACCGCGACCAGCGAGGCGCAAACCGTGCTGCGACCTTTCAAATTGCGAGGCATTACGCCGGGCGACTCGACCGCCGCGGAACTGACCGCCGCCTGGGGCGAGCCGCTGCAGGAAAAACAGGAGGGGGACGCGACGTTGTGGCGCTTCGAGCTAGATCCCTTTCCGGTTGTTACCGCGACAATTCGTAACGACCTTGTCGAGCATGTGCTGATCCAATTGCCCCAGCCGCAAGATGTCCGCACGCTGGTCGGGCAGATGAAAATCGACGACATTCGGCCGGGCCGCGTCGACGACGCCGACGGGCAGTCGCTGGGCCTGGTGTTTCCAGAGCGCGGCGTCGCCATTGCCGTACTACCGCCCCAGCGAGCAGGCGCCGCCCCCGCGATTGGCGATCTCCAGGCGGCCTATATTGTGATCGAGCCGATCTCCGCCGAACCATTCGTGCGTCGCGCCGAGACCGACCCGCTCGGGCCGTGCGAGGCGAATCTCCGCGACTTGGAGCAGGCCGTGCGGCTCGATCCGCACGACGCTTACACCCGCCACGCGTTGGCGCGATTCCTGCACTCGCTGGGCCGATACGAAGACGCGTTGCGAGCCGCCACTACCGCCGTGCAGCTCGATGGCGGACCCTGGAGCTACAAGCTGCTGCGGGCGGAGATCCTCGGCGAGCTTGGTCAACTCGAGGGGGCGAGCGAAATCATCTCCGCCGTGCAGCAGGCCGCCGAAGCGACGAAACTTGAACAAGGGGAAGCAATCGCTTTGGCGGCCGAGTTGGCCGCGCGGAACACCGCGGCCGACTTCGGCAAAACGGTTCAGCAGCGCCAACAGGCCATTGCCCTAGCCGAGCCGTTTATGGTCAGCGAGATCGCAGCCGAACGTCGCGGGGCCAAGCGTCTGCTCATGGCGGCGCATTTGGGAATCGCCCGCGACGTGGCCCGAGGGAATTTCAAGGACAAGCAAACCGTTGTGCCGCAATGGGTCACCCGTGGCGCCAATTTCGCAGAAGACTTGATCCGCAATGAATATGGCGACGAGCTGCTGCGGATCGAGGTTGCCCGGCAGGCGATGGCCGCGCTGCAGCCGATCGGCGGGGCGATCGATCCGGTCAAGGCGGTCGAGCGAACGCAACAGAACGCCGAGCGATTGATCGCGGCCACCGAAGATCCACTGCGGCAAGCCTGGGTGCAATGGAATCTGGGCCTTGTTCTGCACGATGCGATGCGCATTCAATATGAACGCCGCAAGATCGACGACGCTGTGAAGTTTGGCGAGTTGGCGATCAAGATGCTGGAACAAGGCAGCCGGATGCGTCAGCCGACCGATCGCGAGGTGGTGCGAGTGGGTCAGCTCTATTTCCAACGCGGCGCGATCGAGGCGGTGTTCGGCAAGAATCACAAGCAGGCGGTCGCCTGGTTCGACAAGGCCGTGCCGCTGCTCGACGAAGCCGGCGCCGACGCGCCGGTCGAAGACGTCGGCCGGCATGGCGAGTCGTTCGTCAGCATGGGGGTCTCGTACTGGTCGGTTGGCGGACGCGACGAGGCGCTGTTGCTGACGCAGCGCGGCCTGCGATTCATGGAGCAATCGGTCCAACAGGGCGGTTTGCCTGAATCGGCGTTGAGTGTACCTTATACGAATCTGGCCGCCATGCACCGGCAACTGGGCGAAGACGCCAAGGCGGCCGATTTTGGCCGCATGGCGGAAAAGCATCGGGCCGCCGCCCGCCAGTAAGGAGCGACGCCGCGGACTCTGGCAGCGTCCGCCACGTGGCATAAAGGAACAAGCGTGCTCGCCAAACTTCTGCTGCTGTTCACGCTGGTGCCGCTGGCCGAACTGCTGCTGTTGCTTTACATCGCCGACAAAACCAGTTTTTGGTTTACCGTCGGGTTGATTCTCGTGACCGGCATCACGGGCGCGGCTCTGGCCCGCTGGCAGGGGCTGCGAACGATCGCCCGTATTCGCGACGAATTCAGCCAGGGCCGACCGCCGGCCGGCGCACTGGTCGACGGACTGTTGATCCTGATCGCCGGCGCGTTGCTCATTACGCCCGGCCTGCTGACCGACGTGGTCGGCTTCTCGCTGTTGATTCCTCCGATTCGCACGGCTATCAAGCGGCGGGTGCGAAAGCGGTTGCAAGCGAGCCTCCATTTCCCTGAGCCTCCAGGCGGCGACGTCGGGGGCGACGCCGGCGACCAAGGCCCGCGCCGCGACGAGGTGATTGACAGCCGCATGATCGATCGGGATCCGTAGCAGGCCGGCCGCTTAGGGCGGGTCGGTGTCGAGCAGGATGTCACTCGACGGTTGCTCTCTTCCCACGAGAAAAATGAAGAGCAGCATCCACAAGCAGAGCACGATGTTCTGCATCGGCAACTGCAAGGCCGTTGGCAGGCAATAGATGATGGCCACCGCCGGCAACCAGACGGCCCAATTGCTGAACATGATCGGAATCAGCCGCCGCCGAATCCAGTTCGGCCCCAACAGGCGCCACGCTCCGGTCCAACTATAACCGGCATCCTTGAAGGCGTAGGGAATGATCGTGGTCGGGGCCACCCACAGCGGGCAGTACACGAACTGGTCGACCAGCACCTTGCCGACAACCGTCCACAGGTCGGCGGCGTCTCCGAACAGCCACGCCTGCAAGCGATAGAACAGGTCGAACTCGATTCCCTTGTACGACCAGAGCAGCAACAGAAACGGCAATTGCGCCAGCGTGGTCTTCGTGCGGTTGCCGCGTTGTAACGATTGCAGCGCCAGCGGGATCACGGCGGCGAAGATCGGCGTCGAGATCGCGGGAAACAGCAATCCATACCGCTCACGAAGAGCTTCCAACTTGCCCAACAGCTCGCGGGTCGGCGCATGCCAGTAGTAGGCCAATACGATCGACAAGGCAAACGCTTGCAGCAGCAAGGCGGGCCACAGATTCGCGCGGGCGGCGGCAAGCCCTTCTTGCAGCGGAGTCGCCCGGGCCGGGTCGGAAGTAGAGGAAGACAAAGACAACGGATGGTCCTGATAGTTCGCTTGCGAGGGCGCGGGGCAATGGGATCGTCCCAATTGTGCCAGTTTGTGAAAACCGCGAGGAGGGGACGCGACGGGCCAGCGAAGAATTGCCTATTTCCGGCCGCTTTCTTGTTGACACTCCGCGCGGCGGCTTTGGTGTGGCGCAACAAGAGTCGTTTCGCCAGGAATGACGCCCGCACGCGAGTCCGGTTGTACCACGGCGGGCGGCACAACCGCACTGCTTTTACACCCGTGGCGAACCACTTCGCGCAGGCCGCAAACTCAACCGCGAATAACGCTTGCGAATCGCGGCCAAATGTTCGACAACGGCCAAAGCGCGGGTAAGCTTCCTATGCCGTGATATCCAAGAGGGCTTCCGCTTTCGGGGCGGGCAGAAACATCGATCGCACCCCGGCCCCTTTGGAATGTCGGCGGCCCAATTTGTGGTCGATCGCCGCGCCCGCCGTATACCCTCGCTTCCGCACCTTGAGGTTTGTAGTTAATATCCATGCTTATGCCGATTAAACAACCACCGGTAATGCAGTTCAGTCATCCCTTGCCTTATGGAGCGATTCTCCATGACGGTGGGGTTCAGTTCGTAATCTTCAGCCGCTCCGCAACCGCCATGCGGGTGTTGCTGTACGATGACAAGGACGATCGGGAGCCGGCCGATATTGTCCATCTCGATCCCGAAAACGATCGCTGGGGCGACGTCTGGAGCGTGTTCGTGCCGGGCATTCACGTCGGGCAGCTCTATCATCTGCAGGCCGACGGCCCCTATGAACCGGAGATCGGCCAGCGTTTCGACGGCACCGCCCGGCTGATCGATCCGTATGCCAAGGCGCTGTGCGGCACCTTCATGCCGGCCGACGACGGCGTGATCCGCCCGCCCAAGTGCGTGGTGGTCGACGACTACTTCGACTGGCAAGGCGATCGCCACCTGCGGCGCAATCTGGCCGAAACGGTCATCTACGAAATGCACGTGAAGGGCTTCACCGCCAGCAAGACCAGCGGCGTGGAGCACCCCGGCACGTATCTCGGCGTGATCGAGAAAATTCCCTACCTGAAAAGCCTCGGCGTGACCGCCGTCGAGCTGATGCCGATCCATGAGTTTCCCATCATGGACTGCTTTGGCAATAAGCCGGCCCGGCCGAACTACTGGGGCTACGACTCGATGGCGTTCTTTTCGCCCCACCGCGGCTACGCCGCCAGCGATGAGCCGGCCGCGCAGGTCAATGAATTCAAGGAAATGGTCCGCGCGCTGCACGCCGCCGGCATCGAGGTGATTCTCGACGTGGTGTTCAACCATACGGCCGAAGGGAACGAACTCGGTCCCACCTTCAGCTTCAAGGGTTTGGAGAACAAGGTCTACTACATGCTGGAGAACGGCGGAGCGTATTACCGCAATTACTCTGGCTGCGGCAACACCGTCAACGGCAATCACCCGGTCGTTCGCGAGATGATCTTCCTCTGCCTGAGGAACTGGGTCCACAACTATCACATCGACGGGTTCCGGTTCGATCTGGCCTCGATCCTCAGCCGCGACCGGCAAGGGCACCTGGTGCCCAATCCGCCGTTGATCGAGATGATTGCCGAAGATCCGATGCTGGCCGATACCAAGATCATCGCCGAGGCGTGGGACGCCGCCGGGGCCTACCAGGTTGGCTCGTTCAGCAACCTCCGCTGGGCCGAGTGGAACGGTCGCTATCGCGACGACGTGCGGCAATTCTGGCGCGGCGACAACGGTTTCCGCGGACCGTTCGCCACCCGGCTGGCCGGCTCCAGCGACTTGTACGAACCGGGCGGACGGAAGCCGTATCACAGCATCAACTTCATCACCTCGCACGACGGCTTTACCATGAGCGACATGGTGAGCTACTCGCACAAGCACAACGAAGCCAACGGCGAGGGGAACCGCGACGGCGACAACAACAACCACAGTGCCAATTACGGCGTCGAGGGTCCGACGCAGCGCCGGGCGGTCGATAAGATTCGGCAGCGACAGATCAAGAACTTCATGTCGACGCTGTTTCTCAGCCAGGGCGTGCCGATGGTGCTGGCCGGAGACGAAGTGCTCCGCACTCAGCGCGGCAACAACAACGCCTACTGCCAGGACAACGACACCAGCTGGTTCAACTGGGACCTGGTGAAGAAGAACACCGGGCTGATCCGGTTCACGCGGAGCCTTATCAACTTCCGCCGGCA
>JBGTJT010000705.1:0-4866 GCA_041744995.1 Pirellulales bacterium
TCCTCGCCCAGCGTCTGGGCCTGGTCGCGGACGCGGTGCTGGCGAAAGAAGTAGTGGCTGGGGGCGGCGGCGCCAAACAGCAGCGAAGTGAACAACGCCGCCACGGCCACCGAGCGGCCCAGCGGCTTCGGATCGGCAGCGGCGATCTTGGCCAACGCCAGCGCGGCCAACGAGGCGCCCACCAGCGGAATCGGCCACAACAGCGGACCCAACAGCGCCACCGCCGATGCGAGCGAAACCAACAGCGCGATCACCGCCAGCACACTCACCCCGCGATACTGGGCGATCTGCTCCTCTTCCGGACGATCGGAGAATATCGACGTGTGGGGGGAGTCGGTCATCGTGGGGAATCCTAAGGTCTAAATCCGAAATCCGAAATCCTAAATCCTAAACAAATTCGAATGACGGAAATGAGAATGTTCGAAACAGCAATGGCATAATCGTTTTGGTCATTTGAGCCTTCGATATTTGAACATTGTTTAGGATTTAGGATTTAGGATTTGGAATTTCTTCCGTTAGTTGCTCGGCACCCTCAGCGCCGGTTGCTTTTCCAGGTCGGCGCGGCGTTGGCCGTATTTGATGATGTAGTCGGCCCGCGGATCGAACTCGTTGCCGTTATACAGCGCGCCGCGGGAGACCATGTTCACAAATCCGAGCCAGCGGCGATCCGGGGCGACGACCACCAGGCGGCTCTCCGGCGTCGGCTGCCAGAAGCCGAGAAAGTTGCGCGGCAGCGGCGCCGTATGCAGCGAGAACATCAAAAAGCAGATCAACACCCAGCCGGTCAGAAAGCCGAAGAAGTAGCCGCCGATCTGGTCGGCGATCGGCAGGAAGCGAACCTTGACCTTGGAGATGAAGTCGGTCGCCACCCGCAGCGGTATCAGGAACAGGCCGAACATCAGCCAGATGGCGAGGATGTCGAAGAAGTAGGTGTACGAGGCGTTCATGCCTTGCAATACGCCGGCCATCGGCTCCCAATAGCTGGTCGCCAGCAGCGCCGCCAACAAGGTATTCATAAACGACAGCGCCGCGCCCCACATGCCTTGCATGCCGACAAACGCCAGGCAGCAACCGAGGACGAGCAACAGAATGATTAAAAAGGCGGTGAATCCCATGTGTGGAGGCTTGAGGCTTGAGGCTTGAGGCTTGAGGCTTGAGGCGTGAGGCGTGAGGTTTCAGGGGGGTGGTCGGACGTTGGGTTTGGGATTGGTTTCACATGCCGTGTGGCGAAAAACCCTTCTCCCTTTGGGAGAAGGTGGCTGCGCAGCAGACGGATGAGGGCGCGGTGCCAACACGGTTTGCAATACAGACCACTCCGAGGCAACGCTGCTTAGCATCGCGCCCTCATCCGGCCTTCGGCCACCTTCTCCCAGGGGGAGAAGGGTTGATGCAAACCGTATCATAGACTCAAACCTCAAAACCTCGTCCCTCAAGCCTCACGCCTCAAGCCTCACGCCTCCCCACTCACAACGCCATTACCCGCTTCAACTCTTCCAGCGACGTCTCTCCCTTGGCGACCATTAGGACGCCTTGGGCTTGCAGGTTTTGCATGCCTGCTTGCCGGGCCGCTTTGCGGAGCAGGGTCAGGTCGGGCTTGGTGGCGATGATCTTGCGGATCGTGTCGTCGGGCACGAGCAGCTCGAAGATCGCCGTCCGCCCGGTGTAACCGACGCCGCGGCAGGTGGGGCAAACCACTTCCACTTGCACCGGCGGCCGGCACAGTGCCTTGACCCGATCGGCCGGCAGGCCAAGTTGCTGCAACAACTGCGGCGGCGGTTCGTACGCCTGCTTGCAGTCGTCGCACAGCCGGCGGATGAATCGCTGGGAGAGCACGCCGACCAGGGCCGTGGCGAATTCCTTCTGTTCGCCGCCGAGCTTCAGCTCGCGCAGGATCGCCTCGGCGGCGTCCTTGCTCTTGATGGTGGTGACGATTAGCCGCCCCTCGTTGGCTTCTTCCAACAGCGCCTTCATCGAATCGGCATTCACGAAATCGCGGCAGACGATTACGTTCGGCTCCAGCCGCAGCAACTTGGGCAGTATGTCCTTGGGCGCCTGACCGGCGGCGGAGTCGTAAAAATGCTGCGTAATGTTCTCTAGTTCTTGCTCCGGCGCCTGTTGGTCCTCGATGGCCACAAAGTCTCGCATCAGCCGGTCAGTGCTGCTTAAGGCGATGTTGGCGGTGGTGGTCAGTCCCTGTCCAGGATAGGCGGAGAACACAAAGAGTCCCTTGTCGGCCAGCAGCAGTTCCTTCAACTGCTCGATGGTCTTGGGCCGCATGCCGAGGTCTTCGAGCGTCTTGTAGGGGGAGCCCCAGCGAACGATTTGCAATATCGCCGCCTCGCCGCCAGACACGCCTTGCGTGCTGAGGAACACCGAATAGGTCTGCTGGTTGTACTCGACATCGATTTCTCCTTGCTGCTGCGAGGTCTGATCTTCGACGTTCATATTGGCCAGCGTCTTGAGTACGACCAGGGCCGAAATGTTGGCCTCAATGGCGTGCGCCTTATGATCGCGCGGCACGCCGTCGATCTGGTAGCGGATGTTCACGCCGCCGGCGCTGAACACCATTTGCGCCTGCTCCGCCCGCCAGTTGATGGCGTCGGCCAGCAGTTGCTTGGCGTGCAGAAAGGCGTCCATCTGCCGGGCTTTCATCAGGTTGGCCCGGTCGTCGTTCTCACTGGCCGCCCCGCGGGGGATCAACTCGATCGGCGGACCGAGATCGGCCGCCTTCGGCTGCGGCCGTCCCGCCCTGCCGCCGCTGAACACCTTTTTCAGATGGTCGGGCGTGAGCACCTTGGCGTCGTCGCTGACCTTGCCGTTGCGAACCGACACATAGCAGCCCAACGGCACGGCGTAGGCCAACAACAACAACAGAAAGCCAAGCAGAAACCAGGGGATGAACCAAAACAACAGAAACGCCGCCACGAAGGAACCGAACACCACCGGGTTCCAAAGGCGATGGTTCTCGCGAAGGATCTGCACGTCGTAGTTGATCCAGTCGGTCGTCTTGACCCACACCAGAAACAGCCCGATCACCGGTATCAGCTTCAACAGGCTCAAATACCCGCCACCGCCGCGAAATGGCGCGGTGGGATTGTCCGGCAGCGGATATTCCGGCCAGACGATCTGCTGAGCCGCGGCGGCGTCGGCCAACAGGCTCACGAGTACGAAGGTGAACAGTATGATGCGATTCATGATGCAGAGTTCGAAGTTGAGTTTAGTCGGAGAATCGCCGGCGGAAAGCATACCCCTGCCAGCTTGTCTGGCAGATGAACGAATTTGAAGGGCTAGCTATAGCTGACCGCTGATAGCTGATGGCTGACAGCTATTCTCCTACAAAATCCCCGGTTGCGAAACATCAATGCCCTTGAGCGCCATTTTCAACAGGTCGGGGTTGGGGGCCACTTCCAGGGCCACGTTGCGGTCGATCAGATCCTTGTCGACCAGCGACTTGAGGCTCATGGTAAAGTCCTGCGCGCCGTCGTCGTGCGACATGCGGATGGCGTCGCCGAGTTTTTCGTCTTCCTCTTCCAGGATCAGCCGCCGCACGGTCGAGTTGAACCGCATGATTTCCACCGCCGGCACGCGTCCGACCCCTTCGGCACAACTGCGGACCAGCTTTTGGGCGACGCAAGCCTTCATGTTGGTCGCCAGGGCGTGCCGCAGCGCGGAATGCATCTCTTGCGGGAACAGGTCGAGAATTCGGCCGATGGTCGAAGGCGCGGTCGAGGCGTGGATGGTGCCGAACACCAGGTGCCCCGTCTCGGCCGCTTGAATCGCCGTTTGGAAGGTCTCGCGATCGCGCATTTCGCCCACCAGGATTACGTCGGGATCCTCGCGGACGGCGTGCTTCATGCCGATCTCGAAGTTGAGCACGTCCATGCCGATCTCGCGCTGGTTGATCACGCTTTTGTCTTCCTCGAACACGAATTCGATCGGATCCTCCAGCGTGAGGATGTGCTTGCGGTAGTTGTGATTGATCCAATCGAGCATCGCGGCGATGGTGGTGCTCTTGCCGCTGCCGGTCACGCCCGCCAACAGGACGAGTCCCTGATCGAACTTGCACAGGTCTTCCATTACAGGCGGCAGGTTGAGGTTGGCGAAGCTGGGGATCGAGTTGTTCACCCGTCGGGCGACCATGCCGACGTGTCCCAACTGCTGCATCAGGTTCACGCGGAACCGCCACTGGGTGCCGTCGACGTCGACCATGTGGGCGAAGTCGGCGCCGCCGTCGCGCTCGAAAATCTTGGTGTTCCGCTCGTCCATCATCGGAAAGCAAAGCCGCACCATCTCCTCGTCGCTGATCGGCTCGCGCTTGAGCGGATGCAACTGGCCGTTGACCCGCACCATCGGTGGCCGGCCGACCTTCAGATGCAGATCGCTGCCGTCAAGCTTGACCGTGGCCTTGAAGATCTTGTCGATCTCCAACGGCTGATGATGCTGCTGGATGAAACGTTCCGCGGCGTCAGTGGTAGTGGACATTTTTGGTTTTCTCTGACTTTAAATCCTAAGCGGAGAAATCCTAAATCCTAATATCCAAATCCTAAACAATGTTCGAATACCGAAGGTTCGAATGCTCAAAACCTTGCGTCCAATCCGTTTCGAACTTTTCGATTTCGGGCATTCGACTTTCGATCATTGTTTAGGATTTAGGATTTCGGTCCTTAGGATTTTCTGATTCGCGATTGTTCCAATTATAACCTCACCGCCACGCCCCGCTCCCGCATGATACGCTTCGTTTCTTCGATCGTGAATTCACCGAAGTGGAAAATGCTGGCCGCCAGGGCCGCGTCGGCCTTGCCGATGGTGATGGCGTCGGCCAAGTGCTCCGGCCGGCCCGCCCCGCCGCTGGCCACCACCGGCACG
>JBGTJT010000706.1:0-2854 GCA_041744995.1 Pirellulales bacterium
CCCCCGGAATGACCGCTAAATCGCAGGCAGGAAGCATAATAGGCCGCATTAGCATCGAACAGGCGGCAATTGGGTTCTAAGCGAGAGGCAATCCCCTGCCAGCAAATTTGCGCCAAATCCTTGCTGAACAACGCGCTATCGAGTACCATAGCCAACGCATGGGCGTGTGTCTCGGAATCTGACGAGTCGCCCCACACGCATGCGGATGCTCTGCTTTCGTGTCGGCGGAATGCCTTTTTAGGCGCCGCGGCGCGGAAGTCTCAAACTGGAATACGAGAGAGGGAACAAGGTGGAACTTAAATCTTCGCAAGCTCGCAGCAATCGCGGTTTTACGCTCGTGGAACTGCTTGTCGTGATCGCCATCATCGGCATCTTGATCGCCCTGCTGTTGCCGGCAGTGCAGGCCGCCCGCGAGGCGGCCCGCCGCTCGCAGTGCAGCAACAACCTTAAGCAAATGGGCCTGGCGGTTCTGAATTACGAGTCGACTTTTAGTCGCCTGCCGCCGGGTGGCTTGCACACCAAGGATAACAAGAACGGCCACAGCTTCTGGATTCGCATTCTGCCGTTCATGGAACAGAAAAACATTTACGACCGCTTCGATCAAGTCGGCGGGGCCAACGGGACGCTGCCCACCGGGCTGGTGGTCGGTAGCTCGGGAACGAACACCGTGAACCGGGATTTGCTTAAGAACGTGTTGATCGACGGCCTGTTGTGCCCTTCCAGCGCCATGCCGAATCGTCGAAATGAAGGGACCGCTGCGACCGATGCAAATGTGATGGCGACACACTATGTGGGCATTGCCGGCTCCGGCAATAGCCTCATGAACCCCACGACTGTCAGCAATGTGGGATTGGTTTCCAAGCGCGGCATGATCCCCTCCGGCACGGCGGTCACCGTGGGAGCCGTGATGGATGGCATGTCGAACACGATGATGATCGGCGAGCAATCGAACTTTATCGAGAAATCCCCGAACGCGTCGACTCCCGATAAGACCAGGGTCGATGCCCGCAGCGATTGCAATCACGGCTTCGCCATGGGGCCTAAGGCGGTTAACGAGCATTACAACGTCACGACCGTCCGCTACGGCATCGGTGAGAAGGACGGTAATAAGGACGGCATCAAAGCGACCGATGTTACGACGCCAGTTGATCCATGCACCGCCAATCGTCCGCTGATCTCGGCCCATGCCGGCGGTGCTCAGGTGGTGTTCGGAGACGGTTCGGTCCACATGTTGACCGAAGGGATGGACATAGATACGTTGTGGAACTTGGCCGACCGTGACGATGGTCGCGTGGTTGACATGTCCAAGTTCTAAGAACCAAGGCAACGTGCGCGAACACGCCAGACGGCCGGCTCCCATCCAGCGAGGCGGCCGTCTTTTTGCGCGCTCGGTTGCGGCTGACAATCAGACTGCTAGAATCGTGAAAACGCATCCGCCAGCGCCCCGGACATGCCATGAGCATGGTGACTGAAAATTTCGAGACCATTCCCGCCGCCTGGACGCATCGTCATTTGCTGGGATTGGAGCCACTGTCGCGTGAAGAGCTGCTGCTAATTCTCGACGCCGCTGACGCCTTCAAGCGGGCCACCGACAATTGCAGCCGCAAGATTCAAGTGCTCCGCGACCGCACTGTGGCGAATCTGTTTTTCGAGAATTCCACCCGCACCCGTACCAGCTTCGGACTGGCCGCCAAGCGGCTGGGGGCGGACACGATCGATTTCTCCTCCTCCGGCAGTAGTCTCTCCAAGGGGGAGACGTTCATCGATACGGCCAAAAACATCGAGGCGATGGGGGTGGATGCGATCGTCGTGCGGCATCGCACGCCCGGCACGCCGCACCTGTTGGCGCAAAACGTCGGCTGCCCGGTCGTCAATGCCGGCGACGGTCCGCACGAGCATCCCACGCAAGGCTTGCTCGACATCCTGACGATCCGGCAGCAGCGCGGATCGCTGGAGGGACTGACCGTGGCGCTGGTCGGCGACATCGCCCATAGCCGCACGGCCCGCAGCAACATCTGGGGGCTGAAGAAGCTCGGCGCGCATGTAATTGTCTGCGGCCCCTCGACGCTGATATCGCCGCGGTGGCGGGAGCTGGACGTCGAGATTTCCTACAGCCTGGACGACGTCATTCCCCGCTGCGATGTGCTCAATTTGCTGCGGATTCAGTTCGAGCGGCAGCAGATGCGGCCCTTCCCCTCGGTCCGCGAGTACGCCTTGCTGTATGCGATGAACAAATCACGGCTGGCCCGCGCCAAGGACGACATCTTGATCATGGCGCCCGGGCCGATCAATCGCGGCGTCGAAGTCACGCCCGACGTGGCCGACGGCCCGCATTCGGTGATCCTGGAGCAAGTCACCAACGGCCTTGCCGTGCGGATGGCGGTGCTGTGGCTGACCATCGGCTGTGCCGAACGGGAACGAGCGTTTTGAACATGGTTAAGTTTAAGGAACTTCGGGTGCCACTGCTGCCCTCAGCAGTGGCGAGTACAAGACACGGCCTGATACCGAAAAAGGGTGTTGTTTCAATAACGTTTGAGAACCAACACTGGGAATGGCCTTTCTGCAAGAATCCACTGCTGAGGGCAGCAGTGGCACGCAACCTGAACTAAACGTCATGTCGAAGATCCTCATTGAAAACGGCCGTGTGATCGATCCGAGCCAATCGCTCGATCGCGTCGCGAACCTGTTGCTCGCAGATGGCAAAATCGCGGCAATCGATCTCGCGGCGAACGCTGAGCAAGCCGCCGGCGCCGAGCGGATCGACGCCGCCGGGCTGATCGTGGCGCCCGGATTGATCGACATGCACGTTCATCTTCGCGAGCCGGGGGGCGAGGACGACGAGACGGTTCGCTCC
>JBGTJT010000707.1:0-4245 GCA_041744995.1 Pirellulales bacterium
GGCGCGGGCCACGCGCATGTCCGCCTCGGCGCGGTCCGCTTGCAGCCGCGCGCCGATGTTCGCTCCCACGTCGATGTCGGCGATGTCGATCGATACAATCTCATATGCCGTTTGCGCGTCGAGCCGCCGGGCGAGCACCGCCTTCGAGATGCGATCGGGGTTCTGCAGCACGTCTTCATGCCGGTCGGACGAGCCGATCGCGCTGACGATGCCTTCGCCCACCCGCGCGATGATCGTCTCCTCGGTCGCCCCGCCGATCAGCCGGGCCAGATTGGCGCGAACCGTGACGCGGGCCTTGACCTTCAATTGGATGCCGTTCTTGGCGACCGCGTCGAGCGTGTCCTTGCCGGAGTTCCGCCCGGGGCAGTCGATCACCTTGGGATAAACGCTGGTCTGCACCGCCTCGAGCACGTTGCGGCCGGCCAGGTCGATCTTGGTCGCCTCGCGGAAGGTGAGGTCGATGATCTTGGCCTTCTTGGCGGCGATGCAGGCGCGAATCACCAGCGGCACGTTGCCGCCGGCCAGAAAATGGGCTTCCAACGCCTTGCTGGTGATGCCGGTTTCGGCCTCGGTCAGCCCGGCTTGCACGGCCATGATCTTGCTGCGGACAATCACCACCGGCTTGACCTTGCGAAAGGTCATGCCGATCAGGTCGAACATGCCGATACCCGCGCCGGTGGTGACCGATTGAATCCACCACTTGAAGTACTTGGCGAACACCGCCAGAATGATCAGGCAGAAGAACAAAAAGACAAAGATGCCGATGATCGTCAGGATCGTCCAGAAATTGGCGTCTTGGGCCAGCAGCAGCGCGTCGGTAAGCAGCGCGTGGTTCATGGATGGGACTCGTCTGGAAGTGGCAGGTTGGCTGACGGCAATGAGATACCTCAATTGTCCCCGCTACATGCGGGGCATGTCAAGCGAGGGAGCCAGTTACCGCAAATCCGGAAACGTGATATTCCCCGGCTTGGGATCGAGATAGTAGATCTGAAACGATTCAAGATCGTCCAGCAACACCAGCACTTCGGGCCAATGATGCTCGAATAATTCCTCGCCCTGAGTGTGCATATCCTGCTGTACTTCGTCGGAAAAATCAGGCGGGCGGTCGAGGCGGACCTTGGCGAAGTCGATGACGTAGGGAGGCCGCTGCATCATTTGCATCTCTACGATCATCAATTCGTCTGAATAGCCGTATAGCCGAGGCACCCAGAACTTGCCAAGCTTTTCGACAATCTCGAAATCTGCCAGCCTTAGATAAGTGTCGCGTTCGTTATAGTACCCGGACTCACGAGCCAATGCTTTAATCGCTGTACGCCGATCCGACTCCCACACATCGCCGTCGGTGCCGCCACCAAGGAAGCGCCTGAGCTTTACGCGAATCGGCAATCGACTAAGATAGAGTGCAACGCGTTCCTTGGAATCTTCAGACGGAGCATGGCGAGACATGGGCATCGACCGAGGGGATGGGTATTCGGCCACTGTTGAGGCCTATATCGCTGTAAACGGATTGCAAATTCCGCGTGCCAAAACGGACGGCGAGTCATTCTATCTTGCCGAACCAAGCGAAGTAACCGTTTTGCCGGGTACTGAATTGGACCTCATTATCATCGTTGACGGCGACGTCGATTCAAGACCCATTGTGCTAACCGAAGGCATCACGCCGGGCCAAAGCCGCGTACACTACAAAGATCCAGCGATGGAAATGTAAGACGGCCCACCCTACGCGAGTGGTTCGTCGTCGAGGCCGAGGGAGTCGAGCGGTTGGTTCATGATGTCGTCTTCGGCGGTCGGCCGTTGCGGCTGCCGCGGCAGTTCGACGCTGGGGCGGACCACCAGCCGCTCGTGCCGCACCTGGACCACCTCGATCGCCTGGTTCGGCTCGATCGGCATGCCCCCTTCGCTCACCGCGTCGTAATTGCGGCGATTGACCTGCACCGTGCCGCCGGGCAGCATCAGCGATTTGGCGACGCCGACCTGGCCGATCAGTTCCTTCAGTCTGGCCGCTTCGTCGGCTTGTTCGGTATCTTCGTCGTCGCTGATCAGCAGCAGGCGGCGGCCGACTGCCGTGTTGGGCAACCATTTCAGCGACAGCATCACCGCCAGCGGCAAGGCGACGACGGCGAACCCGCTAAAGGCCAGACCGGTGGTGGTGCCGCTGTATTGAAACGCCATGATCACGGCGGCCAGCACAGCGGAAAACGCCAGGAAGCCGAGAATGCCGCCCGAGGGAATGAAGATCTCCAACACGATCAGCGCGATGCCGATCAGCATCAACCCGACCGCCCAGATAATGGGATCCATCGCAGTACACTCACGCAAACGGAATGGAAACACTCGCAACAGGCGCAAAGCGACCCGTGCCAATTGCATCATACGTTCCGCCGCGAATCCCGGCCAGTAGGACGATGGCGATGAACCAACCACGGACACGAGGAAGTCAAATACTAAGCACGAATATCGAAATCCTAAACAATGTTCGAATGCCGGAATGCTTCAATGTCCAAAACGGTCGGGTGTCGCCGTTTCCGGCATTCGAATTTGAGACATTATGATTTGTTTAGGATTTCGATATTAGGATTTCGAATTTTAATGCCTCGATTATGCGCACCCCAGGACGGGGCGGCCCACTACACCGCCGTCACCACGATGCGGGTGCCGCGGACCTCGATCACTTGCACCTTGGCACCCAGCGGGATCAGGTCGCCGTCGGAGACGACGTCGACCAGTTCGCCGGCGATGCGGGCCTTGCCGCTGGGGGCCAGCAGCGTGGTGGTTTCGCCCATCTCGTCGAGCAGATGCGCGAAGTTGCCCAGCGACTCGCGCTGCTCGATCGAGGCCCGCTCGTGGTCCTCCGGCGGTGCCAGCATCACGCGGTTGAACATTCGCGATTTAGGCAGATAGCCGCGGAATAAGATTCCCACCACGATCATGCCGATCAACGGCCCGCCGACCACCAGCATCGAATTGCGCATCTCGCGCAGCTCCGCGCTGCTGGTGGGCAGCACGACCGTTTGGCTGGCGAGAATCAGCGAGGCGATCATCAACGCGCCGCCGCCGAGGCCGAAGATGCCGAAGCCGGGGATCACGAAGATCTCCAGAATGATGCAGGTCGCGCCGACCAGAAACAGCACGATCTCCAACGCCCCGGCGGTGCCGTCGAGATACTTTGCCCAGAAGAAAAGAATAAAGCAGAGCGCCGCCACGAATCCGCCAATGCCGATCCCCGGCAGTTGCACCTCCACGTAGAGCGCCATGCCGCCGATGAACAGCAGCGCCCAGGCGACCGAGTCGCTGGCCAGCACGTCGACCAGGTCGGAGATCCAGCCCGGCTCGACCAGTTCGGGCGAATCCTCCAGACCGTACAGCCCCTTGAATTCCTCGAAGTTCGCCACCACGTGCCGCGCCAGCCCGTACTGCTCCGCCTCGTTGCCGGTCAGTTGCAGCGGCTCGCCCCGGGTGGTAATCAGCGGGCCTTGCTCCCACAGATCGGCGTTCGGTTGATCGGCCGCTTCCCGCGGCGAAAAGTAGCCCACGGCGCCGGTCTTCTGATGCGTGTACCGGTAGACTTGCAGGTCGGGATTGATCATCGCGGCGGCGAGCGACCAGTCGGACGATTGCTTCACGGCGATGTCGTCTCGCAGCACGGCCTCCAGTTCCAATATCTGCGCGTTGTCCGGCTCTCCCACGCCGCGACCGCCGATGACGGCCGCCGGCCGCATTACGATCTGATCGCAGGCGGCGGCGATCACCGAGGCAACCCCCTTGGCCTCGCTGTCGATGTAGGCCACCGTCAGCACCTGCTCGCGATTGAGATCGGCCAGGAATGTGGCGAACTGCGCCGCCGATTCCGGCGAACCTCCCTCGCTCTCCAGCCAGATCACAATGAAATTCGACCCCTTGTCGCGAATCCGATCCTGGATCAGCCGCTGCCGCGTGGTGACTAGTTTGTGGTCGATCGACCGCTTTAGCTCAAAAACATACGGCCGCCAGTCGCCGTCCACTGCAATGAAGTCGTTCAATGTTTCCACCGGCAGTCCCAACGCGCGGGCGACCGCCTGGCGGTCTTCGGCCAGGTAGCGGGCGATGCCCAGGTCGCGGGCCTCGCGGCCGGAGAACACGCCCCGCTCGCCGCGGGCGATGATTGTTTCCGGCTCGCCTTGCAGCGTCTTGGTTTGCTTGAGTTGTTCGAGATTCTCCTTCAGCACGTACTCGGTGCTGACCTCGGTCTCGGCGCGGAGCACCTCC
>JBGTJT010000708.1:0-3712 GCA_041744995.1 Pirellulales bacterium
GTGCGGCGCATCATCACACCGCGCGCGACTCCCCTCGGAGATGCGAGCAACTGTGAAGCAACCGTCTTATACCTGGTACGCCGGCCGGTTCACGTCGGGCGCGACACCCTCGGGGGTTTCGTCGCTGTCGATGTCGAACCACTCGGGCTTGAAGTTGATGCGGCCGTTCTCGGCCATCGCGATATTGCTGGTCAGCGCGATCACCGCATCGGCCAGGGCGACATGGGCGTCGCAGCGGAACTTCACTTCGGCGTCGGGATTGCGGATCAAGTAGGCGAAATGCTCGATCTCCTCGGTGTACCCGCGAGTGTCGGCGCCTTTGAGGCCGTCGCGGCCCAGCCGGGCCTCGCCGGTATGATTGCTCCCTTCGGCCAAGGCCAGCGTCTTGGTGGGATTGCCGTCGGCGTCCTTGGCAGTTTTCTCGACGACTTTCACGTAGGTCGAGGTGGGAGGCGTGGCGCCGCGAATCCAGAACAACATCATCGACGATTCGCGCTCCAGCATCAGGGTTCCCTCGGTGCCGTAGACAATTTCGCCGTAGTCGCCAAAACCGTTGCCGTTGATCGAGGAATAATGCACCACGATCTTCTTTTCGGGGTTGGTCTCGGGATCGTAGCCCGGCGCCGGATATTCGTAGGTGCAGTAGACATGATCCTCGATATCGCGATCGGCCGGAAAGAGGTGCCGGCCCCCGACCGCCGAGACGCTCAACGGTTGCACCTTCTTGCCGTCGTCGCGGAGCGAACTGACGAAGATGCCCGCCGCGTCCAGTTGGTGGCTGCCCAACTCGGCCATCAGGCCGCCGCCGGTTCGCGCCCACAATCGCCACCGCACCAACTCCTCCAGGGCGGTTTGCTTGTAACCGCCGGGCAAGGATCGTTCGATATAGCCGTACTTCTTGGGATCGATGTCGGCGTCCATCATCTGATAGGCGTAAACGTCCACCTTCCGGCTGAGATCCTGCAAGCGGCCGATCAGGTCGGGATCGAGATTCAGCCGCCGCGGGTACTCTCGTTTGACGTCGCGCAGCCGTTTCTCGAGTGCTTGGATGCGGTCGGTTATCTCCTTGCGCCGTGCGTCGGCGTCTTCGGCGCCCTCGAGCGCGGCCAGTTCGGCGGTCCGTTCCGCAATTTCCTTGGGATGCGCTTCCAGTTCGCCGTCCCACTTGTCGAGCAGTTCCTTCAGATCCTGGCTCTTCTTGTCTTCGCCGCTGGTCAGCGCCGCTCTGGCCGCATCTCGCTTGGACTCGAATTCCTGCTTGACTTGGTCGAGTTCCTGGCGGGCGGCGTCGAGTGCCTTTCCCATCTGCTCGTCGGGCAACGGCGGTTGCCAGCTATCGTTGCCGGGCAGGTTGGCGCGATGCCATTGGGCGCGGATGTGGTGGACGTCGCCGATCAGGTTGTTCTTGACGAGCGTCACCGCGCTGTTGTAACGGGGACTGTAGTGCCGCTGATGTCCCACAGCCAGCAGTTTGTCGGTCTCGGCGGCGACGCGGGCCATCTCCTTGCACTCATGGACGCTGTGCCCCATCAGTTTCTCGGTCAGCACGTGCTTGCCCTTGCGCATGGCCTTGATAGAGGCCTCGGCGTGCAGGTGCAGCGGTAGTGCGACAATCACCGCTTCAACATTCTCGTCGTCGAGCAGTTCCTCGTAGCGATCGGCGTAAACCTTGACCGTGCGCCGCGCTTCCGCCTCGTCGGCCCAGCCGTATTTGGTGATCAGGCCGGGCCGCACCCGCAGCGCGTTGGCGCTGGAACTGTCGCCATGGAACGCGCGATAGATGTTGTAGGGACGGATGTCGGCGATGGCCACCACCTGCACGTACTTGGGATTGATCGCGCCGATCAGCACGCCACCCTCGTCGCCGGTGCCGATCACGCCCACGCGGACCGGTTCGCTCGGCGGCTTGCCGTAACCGAAGTACTTGGCGCCCAGGCCCGCGCCGGTGGCCAGTCGTTCGGCGATACACTGCTTGAGAAAATCGTACCGCACGAGCTTATTGCCCAGCGCGGCATGGAAGTTCTCTTCGCCGCATTGCCGTTCTTCAGGGGTTAAGTTCATATCTTGTACCTCGACCTCGAAAGATCCGGCGTGACGCCTTCTGGAGTTTCATCGCTATCGACGTCGAACCAGGCCGGTTCAAAGTCGATGCGTCGCTGTTCTTCAATCGACATGTTGGAGACCAACGCCATCGCGGCGTCGGCCAGGGCGACCTTGGGACCGCACCGCGGCGCGGCGTCGGTGTAGCGGTCGCGTTGTTTCTCGCGGATGCACCAAGCCCAATGCTCGATTTCCTCGGTATAGCCGCGGCTTACGGGACCGTCCTCCCCAGCCTGCGTCTCGGCTGCCACATAGCCGCCGCTTTCCGTCGTGTCGAGCGTGGGGCCGCCCCCCTTGGTCGCCTTGACGCTGGTCTTGGTGGCGCCGCCGGCGGGCACGTACAGCAACTCCGCCTCCTGCTCGATCAGCAGCGTGCCGGTGGTGCCCATGACCGTCTCGCCGTACCCCTCGAAGCCGTTGCCGTTAATCGAGGAATAGGTGACCACAATCTTCTTGTGCGGGTTGGACTTCTCGTCGTATCCCGGTGCGGGGAACTCGAACGAACAGTAGACATGATCGTCCACCTCGCGGTCGAGCGGAAAGGTATGTCGACCGCCGACGGCGTTTACGCTCAGCGGATGTACCTTTTTGCCGGCTCGTTCGGAATCGTGCAAGCAACTAATGAAGATACTGGCCGCGTCCAATTGGTGACTGCCCAACTCCGCCATCAGGCCGCCGCCGGTGCGGTTGAACAACCGCCAGCGGATCAGCTCTTCCAAGGGACCGTACTCGTACGATTTGTCGCCGCCGCCGGACAAGATGCCGCCTTGGTAGCCGAACTTGGCCGCGTCGACCTGGTGGTCCAGGTATTTCGCCGCCTCGATTCGCAACAACGTATCCACCCTGTCGCGATCGCCTTGCAGGGCGGCGGGCATGTTTTGGACGTCCTGCATCAACAAATCGATCTGGGCGTTGTACTGGGCAAGTTGAGCCGCCATCGATTCATCCGGCAGCGGCGGTTGCCAACTATCGCGCCCCGGCAGATTGCCCCGATGCCAACGGGCGCGGATATGATGCAGATCGCCGATCAGGCCGCGGCGAATTTGCTCTGCCGCGTCGTCGTACAGCACGCTGTAATGCCGCTGATGGCCCACGGAGAGCACCTTGTCGAATTGATCTCGACCGGAGGCGCGCGCCATCTCCTTGCACTCGTGGACTGTCTGTGCCATCAGCTTCTCGCACAACACGTGCTTGCCCTTGGCCATCGCCTTGATCGACGCCTCGGCATGCAGGTGCAGCGGCAAGGCGACAATAACTCCCTCGACGTTGGGGTCGTCGAGCATTTCCTCGTAACCGTTGTCGTACACTTTTACATGCCGCCGCGCGGCCGACTCGCTGGGCCAACCGTATTTTTTCAGCAGCCCGGGCCGAGCGGCGTAGGCCGCCGGGGAAGACGCGTCGCCGTGAAAAGCGCGGTACACGTTGTAAGGTCGGATGTCGGCAATCGCCACGACGTCGACAAAGTCGGGATTGATCGCGCCGATCAGCACGCTCCCTTGGTCGCCGGTGCCGATCACCCCGACACGCAGCGGGCGGGCCAGCGCCCGATCGTAGCCGAAATACATCGCCCCCAGGCCCGCGCCGCCGACAGCCGCCGCAGCGACGCTCCCCT
>JBGTJT010000709.1:0-9644 GCA_041744995.1 Pirellulales bacterium
GAACAGCACCGCTCGCGGCGCGATCAGCCCGACCAGGGCGTCCTGGTCGAACGGCAGGCGGGTGACGTCGTCGTTGAACTTCTTGCACTCGCCGGTGAGCCAGTGTGGGAACCGGTCGTTCATGACCTTCAGTGACTCGCCCCGGCTGTAGCGGTTAGGCGCCGAGCCGCCGCAGCCGGCCTGGTGCGGAATGGTCACGGCGATCCGCTCGTCGAACGCGCCGGCCACCAGCGCCGCCTTGCCCATCCGGGAATGGCCCGTGACGCAAATCCGCTCGCGGTCGATCGACTCGTCGGTTACTAAATAATCGATCACGCGGCTGATGCCCCACGCCCAGGCGCGGATGCTCCCCCAGTCGTGCTGACCTGGGGCCGTCTGTCCCGGTTGATAGAAATGGGGCTGTACGCCGTCGGTCGGGTCGTTGCGGTCGGGGTCAAGATCGGCGCAGCAGAAGGTGGCGATCGCATAGCCGCGGCGAATCGCGTTATCGATCCGCCAGCGATCGACGCGGGTGCCGCGGGCGGCCTCGGTCGCCCGGCCGTTCTTGCAGCCTTCGCAGCCGCCGATCAGGAAATGCTCGTTCAACGGGATCGCCGGATCGTTCAACAACGCATGGTTGCCGCAGAAGTTCGTTGCGACGAACACCGGCGACGGCTTGTCGTTGTTGGGCGTGACGAGCAGCAAGTGCAACGGCGGCGTGCCCTCTGGGCCGTAGCTGATCGTGACCAGCTTGCGGGTGGCGGCGCCGTCGAAGTAGTTGGGGTCTTCGGCGGTCACCTTAAACGAGATATTCTCCGGTGCCGCCGGCGCGTAGCCGTAATAGTAGTGTTCGACGAGCCGCTGCAACTCCGGCCGCCGCTGTTGCCGCCACATCTCGGGGGAATCGACTTTACGGCCGTCGAACATTTGCAGCAGCTTGGGAAAGTCATCGATTTGCGGCAGATCGGCGACCTCGGGCAGCGCGTTCACGGGCGAATCCTTCTCGGCGGCAACCGCCCGGCAAGCCCCGGCCGCGATCATCAGCAGACACAAGCTCACCAGAGCAACGCGGCGGATGGGCATGGCGGAATCTCCTCTGGAATGGAGTGATCGTTTCGACCCGCGGGCGGGCGTCCCCGTGGCAGGGCCGGCGTCCCTTGTTAGAATACCATAGTCACTGTAGCCGCACGCCGCAAATTACCCCTTCGCCGGAAATCTCTATGTTCGACCTGCCGATTCTCTCCGATACACCGGCCGCCGGCGACTGCGGGGGCGGGAGCTGCGCAAGCTCCACAACAGTGGCCCCGCCCGCCCGGCGGCTGCCGAAGTGGCTCAAGCGGCCGATCCCCATGGGTTTCAACCTGCACCACACGGCCAACCTGATCCACGACCTCGGCCTGGAAACGGTTTGCGAGAGCGCGAAGTGCCCCAACCGCAGCGAGTGCTGGTCGCAGAAGACCGCCACGCTGATGATTATGGGCGAGACCTGCACGCGCCCTTGCGGGTTCTGCTCGGTCAACAAGGGCAAAACCACGGCGCTGGAAGCGGACGAACCGAAGCGAGTAGCCGAGGCCGCCGCCCGGCTGGGACTGGTGCACGTGGTGATTACCAGCGTCACCCGCGATGATCTGCCCGACGGCGGAGCAGAGCATTTTTATCAATGCGTGCTGGCGGTCCGCGAGCGGACGGGGGCTTCGGTCGAGGTACTTACCCCCGACTTCGTCCACTGCAAGTCGGCGCTCGATCGCGTGGTGGAAGCGGCCCCGGAGGTGTTCAATCACAACACCGAGACCGTGCCACGGCTGTATCGCAAGGTCCGCGGCCGTAAGAGCGACTACCGCTGGACGCTGGAACTGCTCCGCCGGGTCAAGCAATTGAACCCGGCAATCAAGACCAAGAGCGGTCTGATGCTTGGCCTGGGCGAAACCCGCGAGGAACTGTTCGACACCTTGGCCGATCTGCTGGACGCCGGCGTCGACTTCCTCACGCTCGGCCAATACCTGCAACCAACGCCCGCGCACCTGCCGGAAGAACGCTTCGTACCGCCGGAAGAGTTCGACGAAATCGGCGCGAGCGCCAAGGCGATGGGCTTTAGGGCAGTCGCCAGCGGACCTTTTGTCAGGAGTAGTTATCACGCTAGAGAAATGGCCCAATTCAATTCGGCAGCACTTCGCGGATGAACTTCACCTCGGGGTTGCCGCCGCCTCGTGTGGCCTTGCCTTTGAGGAACTCGCTGACGTACCGCATCCGTTCGCGATGCTCCGGCACGTTGAAGTTGTCCCCCTTTTGCAGAATCGGCCGGTACTCCGGCATGGCGCCGAAGGCTCGGCTGCCGGCCGCCTGGGCGGGGAACCAGTGGCCGTTGCCTTCGGCGTCTTCCAGGTAAAACTCCGGATAGCAGTGACCGGGAATCCAAACCGTGCGGGCCGGCACGTCGTTCAGCCGGCAGAGCGCGATGAACAGCGAAGTCATCTCCTCGCAGTCCCCCTCGCCATCGAGTAGCCCCCGCAGCGCCCCCTTGAGCGGACCTTTCTTGTACTCGACGTTCTCGCGAACCCAGTCGTACATCAGCTCCACCTTTTCCCAGTCGGTCTTGCCGTCTCCGGCGGCGGCCAGTTCACGGGCCGCCTCGCGGATCTTGCCGCTGCGGGTTTCAATCATCGGGCTGGGACCGAGGTAGGTGCGCAACTGCTTGTTGAGATTGACGGGGATTCGAAATTGCTCGGTGGCCGACGGCGCTTGAATCGCGCTGCGGGTGACCTCGAACGTCACGATCGCACTGACGGTGTCGCCGTTGGCGATCCGCGGAATCTGAATCACCATTTGCTTGACCGAGTCGTCGATCATGCGATAGCCGACCCGGGCGACCTCGCGATCGAACTCGTCGTCGACGACTTTGACTTTCTGCTCGGGCCAGTCGATCGGCACCGGCGTGGTGGCGTAGATGCCGTTGACCGGCCCGCCCACTGCCTTGACCACGATGCCCACCCGCAGCCGTTGCGTCTGATCGGCGCCCAGCTCAATGCCCCCCTCGGCCGCCTTGGGCTTGCCGTCGTCGAGGAACTGGGCGGTCGCCGGCGGCGACCCAACGAAGATGGTCAAGACAATCATCGCCAGCAATGAAGCAATTCGCACGGTGCAACTCCAGGTGAAGCAGTAGTCGGCATCCGTGCGCGGGCGGCGAGCAACCTCCGTTTTTCCTCGGCAACTAATTCTATTGTAACCTGCCGCCGGAGACGGTCGATGCGCAACCGTTCTCGATCGATCGCATCGGACCATCACGCAACCGCTGCAACCGGAAATTGCGGCATCGTCCGCAGTCGAAGTCCATGCGGACTGTCCAACTAGAACGGCAGCTCTTCCTCCGGCTCCGCCGGCGACTCCCCGGCGGGAGAGTCGTCGGAGGGGGACGATTTGCCCAGCCCCTCGCCGTTGAGGAACCCTTCCAGCCCGTCGGCCAGCCGGAGCAACTCGCGGCGTTGCTCTTCGCGCGGCTTCGCCTCGTCGCCGGCGATGCGACCCATGGCGGCGACGTATTGATCGATACGATTGACCGTCTGCCGCTGCGGACCGGTTCCCTTGCCGCTGATGGCGAGAAAGCCGACTTTCAGACTCGCCAGCCGCGCCAGCAAACGCTGCGGAGAATAGCTCTCCGACGACGGATCGACGGCGACGTCCTTGCGGACGGCGTCGATCGCTACCAGTCCCATCATGGCGGCCAACTTGCGGTAGTCGACTTGCAGGTCGGCCAGCGGCATGGCAGCCGTGGCCTCGATCGCCGCACTGCGAACTTCCAGCGGTTCCTCGTCGTCATTGGCTATCGCGATCAACTCGCGGAGGATGGCCAGCTCGGGACCGGGATGCCCCAGTTCGGCGATCACTTCCATCGCCAGCCGCCGCATCCAAATATGGCCTTCGCCGGAGCGGCCGGCGGGCGCTTCTTTTTGCCTCGCAAGCGCTCGCATCGGTTCCGCGACGCCGAGGGTGCTCGCCTCCGCGCGGCCGTCCAATTGCGCATGACGCCGAATTCCGATCATCGCCGCGACCCGCAGCGAGTCGGGAGTCGCGGGATCCTTGACGATTTGCATGAGCGGAGTCAGGGCCGGAATCCAGGGCTGCGATTGACCGCGGGGAGCGCGCGGGTCGTCCAAATCGCCAATCACCAACACCGCATTCACCCGCGAGGCGGGATGAAACTGATTGCTGACCGCGACGTTCCGCATGAAACCGCCGACCAAAAGGTTCATCTTCTCCATGATGTCGGGATTGCGGGCGGCCATTTGAAACTTTTCGTTCAACTCGTCCCGCAGTTCGGGAATGCTGTTGATCTCGTCGGCTTGCGTGAACCGCGACAGTTCATAGCCGTAGAGATACGACTTGAGCAGCGCTTCATCCTCTGCACTTAGCTGACCGCCCGGGCTGCGGAGCATCCGCTCGACGTCGATTCGCCTGCGGCGCATGTCTTCGACTACCGGCAACTGACGAAAAGGGAATTTCGGCTCCGCGGTCGCCGCGGGCTGAGCTTCTTTCGCTTCGTCCTGAGCGACGGACGGGACCGGCAGCCAGGCCAGCGACGCCGCGGCCAGCAGGGCCAAAAAAAGCAACTTCATGCAAATAGCCATCGAATGGATGTCTCCCAATAATCACGCTTAAGGCGTGCATCGTTTGTTCCGAGAAGAGTGTCGCACCGGAGTGGCAGTGCCGCTTGGCGTTGGTTTGCGGCAGCCAACGGGGCACGATCGGCGACGGTCCGAAAACGGAACCGTACCGGACCGAGCAACCTGACGATAGCCGCCCCCACTCTAGTCCAGACTAGTCGGCCGAGGGCGGAAGTGTCAAGTTTTGCGTCGCAAATGGTCGATGCCCCAGGGAGACGTCCGCCGACGCCGCTCGCCGACTTGCGACGCCCGGTTGTCGGACCGATACTGGTTTTTGTGAGGCTTGAGCCTCAAGCCTCAACACAGGGCATTCTTCGTGAGTCAAACCACCAGCGGATCGAAGCGCATCAAGAGCTTTCGTTTTGCCCCGGGCGATCGCTTGGCGGGCAAATTCGAGGTGATGTCGTTGCTTGGCGCTGGCTGGGAGGGAGAGGTTTACAAGCTGCGGGAACTCGGCACGGGCGTCGAGCGGGCCGGCAAGCTGTTCTTTCCACACCGCAACGTCCGCGGCAAGGCGGCCCGCTTTTACGCCAAGAAACTGCATAAATTGCGGCACTGTCCGATTCTGATCCAGTATCACTCCCAGGAGACGGTGGCCTTCGAGGACCAGCCGATCAAGATGCTCGTTTCCGAGTTCGTGGAGGGAACTTTGCTCACCAACTGGCTCAAACAACAGCCGGGCAAACGGATTTCCGCCTTTCAGGGCATGCATCTGCTGCACGCTCTGGCGGTGGGGATGGAGCCGATCCACGATCTGCGGGAGTACCATGGCGACCTACATAGCGGCAACATCATCATTCAGCGACACGGCATCTCGTTCGACCTGAAATTGCTCGATATGTTCCAATGGGGCCATGCCAAGGCGGAGAACATCCACGACGATGTGTGCGACATGATTCGGATTTTTTATGACTCCACAGGGGGGTCTGCCCGCTACAGGCGGCAGCCCGAGGCGGTCAAAAACATCGTGATGGGCCTCAAAAGATCCTTAATTATCAAGAAGTTCCGTAACGCGAGCCAGTTACGGCACCATCTGGAGAATATGGAGTGGTAACGCCGGTTATTAGGGCAATTCGGCTCGCCTTGGACGGCCGGGGCGATCTAAAATAGAAGGAGCACCCGATTTACGGAAAGAACCGACTTTCCGCGGGCGGCTTTTCCTTACGGAGTCGAGGCTTCGTTAACGCCTCGTTCGCCCATGGCTCTCACCGAAACGCTGAGCAATCCGCAATTCCCCTTGTATGCCGAGGCGAATGAGCCGACCTTGGGCGTACACACGTTATCCACGGGCGAGGCGGTCGTGTACAGCAATCGCTCCCCCGGCAAACCGACCTGCAACGAAGATTCCGCTGGAGTGGTCGACTTGGGCGAGCGCGGCGCCGTGCTGATTGTGGCCGACGGTCTGGGAGGCTTGCCCGACGGCGAACAGGCTTCGCGAGCGTTGGTCGAGCACATCGCCGGAAGCTTGTTGGAATATCCCGACGATCCCGTGCCGCCGCGGGTGGGCATTCTCAACGGCATCGAACAGGCCAACGAGCACTTGCTGCTCTCCGGCGGCAGCGGGGCCACGACGCTGGCGGCGGTCTCGATCGAAGGCCGCGAAGTGCGGCCCTACCACGTGGGGGACTCGATGATCCTGGTGGTCGGTCAGCGGGGCCGGGTCAAGCAACAGACGATTTCGCATTCGCCGGTGGGGTACGCCGTCGAGGCGGGCCTGCTGGACCACGCCGCCGCGATGCACCACGAGGAGCGGCACTTAGTCTCCAACGTGGTCGGCTCGCAGGAGATGCGAATCGAGATCGGCTCGCGGATCACCCTCGCCCCCCGCGATACCCTACTGCTGGCCAGCGACGGCCTATTCGACAACCTGCACCTGGAGGAGATTGTCGAAGCCATTCGCAAAGGCCCGCTGGAACAGGCGATGCAGCGGCTTACCGAAGAGGCCGTCGAACGCATGGAACACACCCGGCCCGGCCTGCCGAGCAAGCCGGACGACCTGACTTGCATCTTGTACCGACCGGCGAAGTGAGTGCATCCTGCCCAGATCCGCTTCAACTTCCGCTTTGGAAGTAAACTTCCTCAAACGGCTGAATCACCACGAAACCGTCGCCGGTGAATTCCATTTGGATCGATTCGCCACTGCCTCGGCCGAGGAAGGTTTTGAATGAAACGTCGGTCTTGAGCCTCGGCTCCAGGTTGCCGCTCCAGGCAACCGTGGCATTGGGGTCGGTGATCACCGGGCTGTCGGGCGTGACCCGCAGTGTGAGCGGATCGAAATGCGTGCTGATGGCGATCATGCCCGCCCCTTCCAGTCGCACGTTGAATAGTCCGCCGGCCAACATAGCCGAGACCTTTTTCATCATGCGAATGTCCCAACGGATCGTCGGCTCAAAGGCCAGCAGATCGTTGCCGTTGACGAAGATCGATTGATTTTCCAGTTGCAGGATGGTGACCTTCTTGCCGCTGTCGGCCAGGTAGACCTTGCCGGTTCCTTCGACCTTGGTCAGCCGCGCCCCTTCGCCGGAGACCGCCTTCTTGAGCAGTTTGCCGAGGCCGTGCTCCAGCACACCTTCGCGGGTGAACTTGCATTGCCCTCGATAACCGACCATGGCCCCCATCTTCATCCATACCATGCCGTTAAGATTCACTTCGAGCATCCGCTCGCTTTCCAGCTCGAACAGTCCTTGCCCTCGATCCTGTTGCCTGGTTTTTTCGATAAACTGATCGAGCGAGTAGCGATTCATCGAACGACTCCTGGTAATTCTTGAGATGAGGTTGAGAACGGCGATTCCCAAAGTGTAACGCGTGTCGGCCCGAGACCGTAGTAGCAAGGCGGGGCAAGCCAGCGAAAATAGCGAGACGTCTCGCTAAGAGGCCCTGTTCCGCGAGCCGAAAAGCATTGCCATCTGCCCACACTACGTGGATAATGGCGGTTAGCAGGCGATCGCCCCGTTTGCTCCCCGCCAGACTCCCTTCCCAACATTGACCAATGGCCCATACCTGCCTCGCATCGCGGATCTTCGTCGACGCGCCCCGTTTCACCGCGAGGCGGTCGGTTTTTACCGTGCTGGCGGCGACTTGGGTTCTGTTCGCCGCCACTGCGATCCGTGCCGCAGACGTCGCGGAACGCGTGCGGTTTTTTGAGACCTCCATCCGACCCTTACTGGTGAACCATTGCATCGAATGCCACGGGCCGGACGAGCAGGAGAGTGGCTTGCGGCTCGACCGGCAACTGCCGGCCGCACAAGGCGGCGAGCGCGGACCCGCGTGGGTGAGTCATCGGCCGACGGAGAGCCTGTTGATTCAGGCGGTGGGCTATGCCGACGACGATCTACAAATGCCTCCCGATGCGCGGTTGAGCGATGAGCAAATCGCCGCCTTGACCAAGTGGATCGAGCAGGGCGCCCACTGGCCGCCGGACGCAGTCGTCGCGGACGACGCGCCTTCGGCCTCGCAGCGTACGATGGAAGAGCGGATCGCCTCGGCGCGGGAGGAACTTTGGTCGCTTCGCCCCATCGGCAATCCGCAGCCTCCGGCCATCGAGGATAAATCGTTGCGCGACGACGTCGACCGCTTCATTATTCACAAGTTGAACGAAGCGGGATTGTCCCCGGCGCCGGCGGCCGACAGGGCGACGCTGGTGCGGCGGGTTTATTTCGACTTGATTGGACTACCGCCGACACTGGAACAGGCGCAACAGTTTATTCTCGATGAATCGCCGGACGCATTGGAGAGACTGATTGATGAGTTGCTGGCGAGTCCACACTATGGCGAGCGGTGGGGACGTCATTGGCTCGATGTGGCCCGCTACGCCGACACCAAGGGGTACGACCTGGAGGGAGACCGGCGGTTTCCGTTTTCGTATACCTACCGGGATTATGTGATACGTGCATTCAACGAAGACAAGCCGTTTGATCGCTTTCTCCGCGAGCAGTTGGCGGCCGACCAGATGAATCTGGGCGAACACGATCCCGATCTGGCGGCGCTGGGATTTCTGACCGTCGGCCGGCGGTTTCTGAACCGCCAGCACGAAATCATCGACGATCGCATCGACGTCACCACTCGCGGCATGTTGGGACTGACGGTCAGTTGCGCCCGTTGTCACGATCACAAGTTCGATCAGATCAGTACAGCGGACTACTACGCGCTGCACGGCGTCTTCCAGAGCACTCACGAACCGGACGAACTGCCTGTCATAGGTGCATTGCCGGACACGGAAGGGTTTCGAGAATACCAGGCTGAGCTGAACAAACGGCAGCAAGCCGCCGACGACTACCTGGTCAAGTTGCGAGCGGACATCGAACAGGAGGCCCGCAGTCGGACGGGCGACTATCTGCGGAACATCGCCGCCGCCCATCAGGCCGGCACGCCCGACAAGGTCCAGCCAGACGCTCCCCGCGGCTCGCTACGGCCTGCGATGGTCGAACGGTGGCGCGAGTTTCTCGGCAGTGAGTCGTCGCGGCAGGTGGCGGCGTTCGCCGCGTGGCATGTTGTTAAGGATCTGCCCGGCGATGGGTGGCCGCAGGGGGCAGCCGATAAGTTGCGCGCTGATGAACGCATCGGAGGCGACGCCGAGTTGGTTGCCGCATTGCTGGCGTCGAATCCGCCGGCCGATCTGACGGAGTTCGCCGTTCGCCTGGGCGGGTATTTAGAATCGGCGTATGAGCAATCGAAGACCGAGGAAGGACGACAGGGCCTCAGCGAAGCCGGACGGTCCGCCGCCGACTGGCTGCAAGGCGATGCGTCGCCGACGAACCTCCAGAACGAGAATATCGAACGCTTCTGGGCGCAGCAGGAACGGAATCACTTTCGCGGCCTGGAGAAGCAGGTTACGGAGCTGACCGTTACCTCGCCGCATGCTCCGCCGCGGGCGATGGTGCTGCGAGACAATGACCAGCCGACGGATACCAAGGTGTTCCTGCGGGGCGATCCCCGACGTCGCGGCGAGCTTGTGCAACGGCGGTTCCTCGATGCCTTGCGGCCGGTCGTGGGCGGCGACCGGTTCGC
>JBGTJT010000710.1:0-6254 GCA_041744995.1 Pirellulales bacterium
AATTGCGCCACGCCGACGACCTGTTCGTGGTGGAAGCCCTGCCGCCGGAGCAAGGGGCCGCCGGCCGACTAACGATGGGCTTCGACAGTTGGCGGATCGAGCCAACCGGCTGGATCGAAGGCCCCCTGCCGCGCACGCTCCGCTGGCGGTATTCGCTGCGGCAAGTCTCCGCCGGAGGATAGGAAGTAGTAGGCCGGACCAAGCGGCAAAAAGACGCTCCGTCGCCCATCGACACAACGGCCGCGCCGTTCCGGCAGCGCAACGGTGTTGCCGGAACAGCGCGGCGGTTAAGTTTTGTGTCATTGGTGAATCTGTTGCGCCGCTTGGTCCGGCCTACGACTCAAATGAACCCCTTGGCTGAAGGCCAAGTAGGGCGGGCATCGCCCACCAGAAACAAAAATACCGCAAGACGCACCGAAAAACATTGGTGGGCAATGCCCACCCTACGTTACTTCTATCGATGCCAATCGTGGGAAAAGCTGGCGTCGTCGAGCAGGTTGAGGGTGCGAATTTCTTTGCCGTTTTCGGCGTTGTAGATTACAAACGGCGACCCGCCGACGAGCAGTGTTTTGCTGTCCGGCGAAAACCCGAGCATGTGTCCCCACTTGGCGAGTTTGATCCTGGCGATTTCTTCGCCCGTATTCATGTCGTAGAGACCGACTTCTGGTGCATCCTCAACATTGACGCCTGACTCGATCGCCAGACGGCCGTTGTCCGGACTGATGATGGCTCTGCGTGCGGTTACTGGGTGGCTCTTTGCTTCGCTGGTTACCTTTCCAGCTTCGAGGTCCCAAAATTTGATAACGCGTTCATCCAACGGAATTACCGCGACTCTCCTACCATCGTGAGTCCACGCGGCAGCCCAAATCAATTTCAATCCGTGCGGAATGCTCTCAATGACCTGGCTTGATTTGAGGTCCGTTAGTATGGCCCGCTGAGGATCGAAAGATGCCAGCGCTCCGCTAGACGTGTAACGATGCGCACCATCCTGGCCAACCCTGCCGATCTCGCGTCCGTCGCTCGTGTCGTAGAGTACTCCTTGGCTCGAGTTGTTGAGCAGACTGGCTCCGCCTTTAAAGTAAACGAAGGAACGCCCGTCGGGTGAGAAATGCAGTGTGTCAGACTTAGGATCGCTATATATATCGAGCTTCGCCTTGACGAGTTGACGACCTGTGTACGTTTCCCAGACAGCGGCGCTGTCGAAGCGGGGGTTCACTGGAACCGTGGACTTGTCCCGCGTGACTTCTCCCGTTTCCGAGTTGGTATATTCGTTAGTGGTTTCGAGTTTATCAAGCCGCTGTGTGAACGTAAGAAAGCGTCTTCCATCGGGACTGAACTCGCCTGCCACTTCGTCCTTGAAAATATCCCGCTGGCGACCCGTTCCCAGGTTCCAAAGAATCGTGCTGGTATCTTTCGATTTCAGTCCTGGCTGCATCGGTCCTGGAGGCATCCACGAACTACTGAGCGCGTGATGACCATCAGGGCTGAACTGGACTTGATGAATTAGCTCTTTATGCCCTTTCATCCTGTGGAGCAGTTCGCCGGTCGTGGCGTCCCACAGGCAGATGTCAAAGCCCACGTGCCCGAGAATCCGCTCACCGTCGTAGTCCCAGCCTCGATTGGGTCTTTCTATGCTCTGCTTCCATTGCGTCGGTTCGTCTGGCGGAGGTTTACCTGACGCCGATTGGCTAGCTGCACCGATGCACAGGAAGAGTCCGACGATGACTCGGCCGGCCTTCAGCGCGCGATTTGCACGCTTTCTCTCATAGAGACGGTTTACTTCATGTGCAGCCATTTTATCTATTCAATTCAGCGGCCCAGGTCGGTGTCGTCGGGCAGGTTGAGGCTGCGGATTTCTTTGCCGTTCTCAGCGCTATAGATCACAAACGGCGCGCCACGAATGAGCAGCGTTTTGCTGTCCGGCGAAAAGCCGATCATGTGCCCCCACTTCGGCAGCTTAAGCCGAGCGATTTCTTGACCGGTGCTCATGTTATAAAGGCGCACGTCCGGCTCATCCTCGGGGTTACCGCCCGAGTCAATTGCGAGCCGCTTATTGTCAGGACTGACGATGGCACGGCTAGCCCCTTTGGGATGGGTCTTTGCTCCGATTGTCGTTTTTCCCGACTCCATGTCGCCGATCGTGATCTCGCGTCCACGCGACGGAATCGCGGCGAATCTGCTGCCGTCATGAGTCCACGCAACCCCCCAGGGCCGCTTAAGATCGTGTGGAAGGCTTTGAGCCACGTCGCCAGATCGGATATTAAAGAGTCTGGCCTCTGCTGGATGGAAAGATGCGAGCTTACCCTCAGAAGTGTAACGATGCCCACCCCCGAATTTCACGTCCTCCCTCGTGACTCGTCCTATCTCTCGCCCGTCGCTCGTATTGAAGACCACTGCAGCGCTCGAGTTGTAAAGCAGAAACCCTCCGTTAGTGACGTGAACGAAACGACGGCCGTCGGGTGAGAAATGCAAGGTGTCGCTCTCATGATCGCTGTATTCAGCGAGCTTTGCCTTGACGAGTTGGCGGCCTGTATAAGTTTCCCATACAGCGGCGGTGTCGAAATGGAACACGGGAACGATTGATTTCTCTAGCCGGTACTCTCCCGTCTCTGGATTGTCGTATTCGTGCGAGGTTTCCTGTTTTTCGACCCGTTGACTAAACGTAACGATGCGCTTTCCATCGGGGCTGAACTCGCCCGCGACTTCGCCTTTCAGGATCTCGCGATCTCGGCCCGTTGCCAGGTTCCAAACAATGGTGCTCGTATCTTTCGAGACGTACCAAACCATCGGTCCATGGCCTCTCCAGGAGGTACTGAGAGCATGATTACCATCCGGGCTGAACTGGACCGCATGGATATGCTCTTTGTGTCCTTTCATCCTGTGGAGCAACTTGCCGGTCGTGGCATCCCACAGGCAGATGTCATAGCCAACGTGGCCAAGAATCCGCTTGCCATCGTAGTCCCAACCGCGGGTCGGCCGTTCGATGCTTGCCTTCCACTGCGATGGTACTTTTGACGCCGGGTCGCCTGATGCTGGTTGGCAAAGCAGGCAAACATACAAGAACAGTGAGATGATATTGAACGCCGCTGCCCGCTTTGGAAATATTCTTCTGCTGTTGCCGCTGGGGCCTAATTTGCGTCCAGCCATTTAATCAGCTCCTCAAGTTGAAATTTGATCGCATCGGTCGCATTCGCCGCAGTGATCCATAGTCAACATGCGTGTGCCACCCAGCTTTGCAGGAATCCTTCCTGATAATCACTCAGCGGCTGCTCCCCTTCCGGCCCGCTTCCGCTTGGATCAGCCCACGTGAACCAGATGCAATCCTTCGACCTCACCGTGACGTTGTCAATTGTTGGCATGATCGTTACGCAACTCCTTCGAGTCCATTGAGCGATAATTCGGATAATTGCAATGCTGGTGCGGCTCGCTTGCGTTTCAAGGTAGAGGTTTATTGGATCGGCAAGCCGTTGCTCATCCTACGCGAGCCTGGAACAATCTGTCAAACAAGAGATCGCGGCAGGGTGGCCGGTGGTGGCTCCGTGCATCGGCGGCGTAGAGTGCCGACTGACGTTGCCCCGCCCTTGCACCTCTTCGGGTGCCACTTCAGCGAGCGATAGCTCGTTGCCAGTGTGAATTGCTGGTAGACTGTCCATTATGAAACCGACAGAACCACGCCGCAAGCTAAGTAGGGTGGGCATCGCCCACCAGAAACAAGAATACCGCAACGCGTGCCGAAAAACATTGGTGGGCAATGCCCACCCTATGTTACTGGCACCCCGGGGAAGTTTATTTGTCAAACACGAACAGGCCGAAGGACTCAACAAATACCGGAGCCTTCTGCGGTCGCACGTTGAACATGTTGAATACGGCAAGTGCAGTTGCGTAGACCACAGTAATGTCGGTCGTGTCAGCAGGCTTCGAATCGAACGATGCAACGCGGATTGTCACGCTCTTATTTCGAATCAACTTTCCAGGCAAATGCCTATACGCCGTCCGTATACCCACGACGATAGACTCCTTCCATGGGTCGACTGAAATATCCTTGGGAAATAAGATACTTAGCTTTTCGTCGCCCACCTCAATATGGCCCTCCAAAGCCACTTCAGCAAAATAGCCGATTGAACCGGACTGGAATGCCAATTGCTGCTCGCCTTTCAGTTGATCCATTGAAACATACTCCAATTAAAACGTGTGCTAAACGACACAATATCCATCAACTGGAAATCATCTGGTCGAGTGCAACTCGTGCTTGAGTAGTAGGCCGGACCAAGCGGCAACAAGACGCTCTCGCCAATCGACTCAACGGCCGCGCCGTTCCGGCAGCGCAACGGTGTTGCCGGAACAGCGCGGCGGTCAAGTTTTGTGGCATGGTGAATCTGTTGCGCCGCTTGGTCCGGCCTACGACTACTATGGAGTTTTTGCACCCGGAACGTGATCAACTCGAACGATGACAACATGAGAAAAACGGGTATTGGAGGGAGGCGACAAGAATACAACGTTTTTCCCATCAATAGCTCCTGAGTACACCAACGTTCCTCGATAATTCTCAGGAGACAAAGAATTGCCTTTCAGTGGTGTAGTTGATGAGGCGGCTGGCTGGCATTGCGGCGGGCAACGCGGTTAGCCTCGTGACTACTCACACATGCACTTTGTGGTATTCTAGCCGATTGATCCAGCCCCGGCGCACGCGCCGCCAGTTGGCTGCCTTGCCGCTGCGGCCGGCGGCGCGATTGGGGCCGTGGGTGTGTTCACCCACGGTTAAGAAGCAACTGCTGACGCGGTCGCTCCTACTGCTCGATCGCTTCGATCGCTTGCTGGGCGGCGGCGGCCATGGTTGGGTTGGTGCCGTCGGCGATTTCTCGCAGTCGTTCCAAGGCCGGTTCGGCAGCCGGGCCAAGCATGCCGAGCGTGTTGATCGCTTCCATGCGGACGAACTCCCTCTCGTTGTCCAGCGACTCGATCAGCAGCGGCACCGCATGCTTGGCGGTTTCCACATCTTCCGGGTCGATGCGAACCAACGCCCAGGCGCAGGCCGTGCAGAAGAACGGATCGTCGCCGCCAAGCTTGCCGCGCAGCGCCTCTTCGGCCTTGGCCGCCTTGGGGCCGAATTGGCCGAGCGCGTACACCGCACTAAGACGCACGTCTTCGTCCTCGTCTTCCAGGGCGTCGATCGCCGCTTGCACGGCCACGTCGGCCGCGGCCGGGCCGATGCTCCCCAAGGTGAACAGGGCCTCGCGGCGGACTGCCGGATCTTCGTCGTCCACATGCTTGACCACCTCCGGCGCGGCGTCCTTGGCGTGCTCGCCCAAGCGGCCGAGAATCTCGATCACCCGCAGCCGGGTTTGCGGCGTCTCCAACGCGACCACCAACCGCGGCACAACATCTGGTCCCAACTTCGCGATGGCGTCGAACACATCGTGCAGCGTGTCCTCGTCGGCCGTCTCCAACATTTCCTGAAACAACGGCGCCAGTTGCTCCCTGGGAACGTTCATTTCGTAAATGGTGCGAACCGCCGCATTTTTCGTGCGGGCGTCGCCTTGCTGCAAAATTTTCATCATCCGCGGCAGGGCCCGCTCGCGGAGCTTGGCGCTGTCGGGATTGAGCCGGGCCAAGGTCCACACGGCAATCGCTTCGGCCATCATGTCGCCGTTGTTGGCGACCGCGACGATTTCCGCCTCAAACGGCTTGGCCGGCTCGCCAATCTGGCCCAAGGCGAAAACCGCCCCCAGCCGCACGCCGCTTTCCTCATCCTGCAACAGCTTGGCGATCGCCGGGGCCGAATCGCCGGCCAGTTCGCCCATGTTTCCCAAGGTGAGCGCCGCCTCGAGGCGGACTTCTTGCAGTTCGCTGTCGAGCGTTTTCTGGATGGCGGGGATTGCCGGCTTGGCGTCCTCGCCCAATTCGTGCAGTACCAGCAGCGCCCAGTATTGCGTCCGCTCGTCTTCCAGCGCCTTGACCATCGCCGGCACTACGTCCGGCCCGGTTTCGGCCATCGTGTGCAAGGCCGGTAAGACGACCGAAGGATCCTTGTCTCCCAGCGCCTTGAGCATCAACGGCACGATCATTTCTTGGTCCAACTTGATATCGCCCAGCGCGTCGACCACCCACCGTCGCACCAGCGGATCCTCGTCGGCCAGCACGTCGGCCAAATCGCCCGCGGCCGACTTCGCCTCGGGGCCGATATCTCCCAACGCCCGAGCCGCCCGGGCGCGGACCATGGGTTCGGGACTCTTTAGCGCCCCGCGGAGGGCGTC
>JBGTJT010000711.1:0-3344 GCA_041744995.1 Pirellulales bacterium
ACCGACATCACCGGCTTTGGCCTCGGCGGCCACGCCCGGGAAATGGCCGACGGAAGCGGCGTAACGATCGAACTGGAAACCTCGCGACTGCCGATCCTGCCAGGGGCCGACGCCTTGGCCGCGGCCGGCTACATGACCCGCGCCAGCAAGTCGAACCGTCTGTACCTGGAGCAACACATGCGGATCGAATCGACCGCCGATCGCGGCATGCTGGAATTTGTGTTCGACGCCCAAACCTCCGGCGGCGTGTTAATCAGTCTGCCAGAGGACCAGGCGGAAGCGGCCCGCAAGTTCCTGAAAAACGAAGGCGCCGCAGCGGCGGAAATCGTAGGACGCGTGCGGGAACGCGAAGAGGTGGCGATTGTGTTGCGATAGGTTTGAGGTTTGAGGCTTGAGGTTTGAGGCATCAAACATCAGCCGTAGGGCGCTAGCCAAGTAGGGTGGGCATCGCCCACCAGTGTTTTTCGGTACGTGTGCTGCAGTATTTTTGTTTCTGGTGGGCCATGCCCACCCTACTTGCCTCAAGCCTCCCGCCTCAAGCCTCAAGCCTCACCTCAGCGGCGGCTTGCCGCTCATGCGCCGAATCAGGCCGATCTGGCCGGCGTGCAGCATCTCGTGCTCGGCCACGAAGTAGAGCGCGCCGAGCTTGGTTGAAAAGGCCGGATGCGGCACGCTGAATTTTTCATCCAGCAAGGCATCGCTGCACGATGGGATGTCCTGTTGCAGCCGCTCGTGGACGCGGTCGAACGTGGCGCGGATCTCGGCCGGAGTTGGATAGCGGCCCCGGTCGACCTCCGGCACGGTGCCTTTGCCGAACAGCCGCAGGAACTCCTTGCTGATCATCTCGCGATCCTCTGGCTGCGGCCCGCGGACCCGTTCCAGGGCGACCCGATACTCGGCCATCGCCAGGTGGCCGACCTGCCAGGCAATATGCGTCTGCACCTGCGACGGCACGAAGAACCAATCGTCGTCGGAGAGATCTTCCAGCAGCGTCCACGTGTAGCGGCGGGCCGAGTTGATGCGCTCCACCGCGAGTTGTGCATGGGTCATGGCAAGTGGCTTCCGTGTCTGGTAGCGAGCGAGTAAAGTGGTGGTGTCGACTGGTTGCACTCCGTCAGGATCAGGCCGACATGTTCGGTGCGCGAGTCTGTTACCGTCATTTTAGCGATGCGTTTGCTCCCAACTACCCGGCACGTTCCATGACGCTTCTGAAGATCGCCGGCGGCGCAGTCCACGATCCGGCCAACGGCAGCGACGGCGAAGTCCGCGATCTGTGGATTCGCGACGGTCGATTCGTGGCCCCGCCCAGCGATGCGAAGGAAAAGCCGAGCCGCGTGATCGACGCCGCCGGCTACGTCGTCATGCCGGGCGGGATCGACATGCATTGCCACATCGCCGGCCCCAAGGTGAACGCCGCCCGCAAGATGCGGCCCGAAGAGAAACGTGCCGGCGAACACATCGAGCGGACCGCGTTGCTCCGCAGCGGCACGCTCGGCAGCGTGCCGAGCACCTTCGCCACCGGCTACAAGTACGCCGGCATGGGGTATACCACGGCGTTCGACGCGGCCGTCTCGCCGCTGACCGCTCGGCACGTACACGAGGAATTCGCCGACACGCCTTGCCTGGACAAGGGCTTTTATGCGCTGCTGGGCAACAATCATTTTGTCATGGACGCCATTCGCCGCGACGATGCGGATCGTCTCCGCGAGTTCGTCGCCTGGCTCATCCGCGCGGCGAAGGCGTACGGCGTGAAGATCGTCAACCCGGGCGGCGTCGAGAACTGGAAGCAACGGCACGGCGGTAACGTCGCCGATCTCGACGCAAACGTCGACGGCTTCGACATCACCCCGCGGGACATCCTGCAGGGACTGGCCCAAGCGGTCGACGCCTTGAACTTGCCGCACTCGGTACACGTGCATTGCAACAATCTCGGCTTGCCGGGCAATTGGACCACCACGCTGGAAACCATGAAGGCGCTCGAAGGCCGCCGCGCGCATCTCACCCACATCCAATTTCACAGCTACGGCGGCGGCGAGGCGGACGAAGGGACGTTCCGCAGCCAGGTGGCGCCCCTGGCCGATTACGTCAACACGCACGCCAACCTGACGGTCGACGTCGGCCAGGTAATGTTCGGCCGCACGACCAGCATGACGGGCGACGGCCCGCTGGGCTACTACCTGCAGAAGCTTAATGGCGGCAAGTGGTACAGTTGCGATACGGAACTGGAGTCTGGCTGCGGAGTCTCGCCGATCGAGTATAAGAACAAGCGGTTGGTTCACGCCTTGCAGTGGGCGATCGGACTCGATTGGTACCTGATGGTCGACGATCCCTGGCGGGTGGTCATGAGTACCGACCATCCCAACGGCGGCTCGTTCTTGGCCTATCCGCAGATCATTCGGCTGTTGATGGATCGTGCGTATCGCCAGGAGCAACTGGCCGCGTGCCCCCGACAGGTCGGCGAGCGGTCCCACTTTGGCGACATCGAGCGGGAGTATTCGCTCAACGAGATCGCGATCATCACCCGAGCCGGCCCCGCGCGGATTCTCGGACTGGCGAACAAGGGCCATTTGGGCGCCGGCTCCGATGCGGACGTAACGATCTACGCACCGCACGAAAACAAGGAAATCATGTTCTCGCTGCCGCGGTATGTTATCAAGGCGGGCGAGGTCGTGATCGACGACACGGAGTTCCGCGCCACGCCGAGTGGCGGCACGCTCTATAGCATGCCGCGATTCGACGAGGAGCGCGAGTCGGAGATAAACCAGTGGTTCGACGACCACTACAGCGTGAGTTTTGCAAACTACCCGGTGGCGGCGGAGGACATCGTCGACCCCAAACCGGTGACCTGCGAGTAGATGGCCATGAGCGAGTTCGACAATCTCAGCCGCGCAAACATCAGCCGCAGGACGCTAGCCCCCGGTTCGCGTTGCGTTGTGCGTTGCGGTACCGAACACCGTACTCTTCTCGAACCGGCCGCTAGCGCGATCCGGCTGATGGTGGCTCGACTGCTATTGCATGCCCCCGGCGATACTAAGCGCCGCTTCGTAATCGGCCGTGGTGTTGCAGTTCAGCAGCGAGTGGCTCTCCGGGTCAACGTCGCGCCAGGTCTCGGCCGAGACGATTCGCGTGCGGCGGGCGGCGAGCAAACCTTGCATCTTCAATTGATCGCCGGCCAGAAGTTGCTCCACCGTGGCCACAACGCCGCGGCGATAGACGGCCGCCAACGGATGCACGCGCCCTGCATGTCGCGGCGCGACGACGTCGTGTTCCTCGTCGAGCAGCGCGAACATTCGTGCGACGAACGCCGGCGCCAGCAGCGGCAGATCGCAACTGGCGACGAAGGC